>CANGSD010000304.1 GCA_947455875.1 Comamonadaceae bacterium | reverse complement strand
CCGAGCCAAAGAAGTATTTAAGCTCGAAGGTGCCGTAAGGCATGGCCATGTATTTGGCGGTGGTCACGCGCGAGATGGTGGACTCGTGCAGGCCCAGTTCGTCGGCGATCTCACGCAGCACCAGCGGTCGCATGGCCAGCTCGCCGTGGATGAAGAAATTCTTCTGGCGTTCCACGATGGCATTGGACACGCGCAAGATGGTGTCAAAGCGTTGCTGGATGTTCTTGATGAACCAGCGCGCTTCCTGCAGCCGTTGCTGCAAGGCCGCATGGCTACCGCCCTTGTTCGATTTCAGGGCGCCCGCATAGATGTCGTGCACGCGCAGACGTGGCATCACATCGGGATTGAGCTGCACGCGAAAGCGCGGCGTCGCGCTGCGCGCCACGCGCGTGACGATCACATCGGGGATCACCACGTTGCGCTCCACATCGACAAAGCGCCGACCCGGCTTGGGCTCCAGGCGCGCGATCAGGCCGATGGCCGCCTTGATCTGGCCCTCGCTCTCGCCTGTGAGCTGCGTCAGACGTTTGACGTCGCGCTTGGCCAGCAGGTCAATGGGGTTGCGCAAGATGGCCAGCGCCGCGTGGCAGGGATCCTCTTCGTCCGCCTCGGCCGCCTGAGCCTGCAGCTGCAGACTCAAGCACTCGGCCAAGGTGCGAGCGCCCACGCCCAGCGGCTCGAGGTGATGCAGCAGGCGCAA
This sequence comes from Comamonadaceae bacterium, assembly GCA_947455875.1. The sequence continues at coordinate 2,319 of CANGSD010000304.1, read as the reverse complement.
GGCCACGGTGAAGTGGTGGACCAGTTCTTCCTGCTGCTCGAAGTCGTCGGGTGCGAGCGAGGCGGCCAGCGACTCCAGCGTGTCTTCCAGGTAGCCGTCGTCATTGAGCGACTCGATCAGAAAGCGCAGGGCCGCCGAATCTTCTTCGCTCAGACGCAAGGCCAGGGCTTGACGGTGCAAGTAGGCCTGCAGGGATTCGGCGCTGCGCGCCAGCTCGGTGGCATCGGCCTCGTCGCCGTCGGCGCCGCTGTCGTTACGGCGGGCGGGTGCGTCACTGCCCCACTCGCTGTCATCGGGGGCGATCTCGGTGGTGCCGGCGCCCGCCCAGTCGCTGGGGCCAGCGTCGACCGGCGCAGCGGGCGCTTCACTGTTTTCAGCAGGGGTGCTGCTGACGCTGCCCAGGCTGCCGATGAAGTCGTTGCCCTCGGGGTCGCCCTCGCCATCGAGGGCCGGCGTGTCGGCCCGCGCCAAACCGAATTCCTCACGCGGCGCCTCGTCGGGCGCAGACTCGAGGAAGGGGTTGTCGTCCAGCATCTGCTCGACTTCCTGGGCCAGCTCCAGGGTCGACAGCTGCAAAAGTCGAATCGACTGCTGCAACTGGGGCGTGAGCGCCAGGTGCTGCGAGGTGCGGAGCGACAGGCCTTGCTTCAAGCGCAGCCCCTCACATGCGGAAATGCTCGCCGAGGTAGACGCGGCGTACGTCGGCGTTGTTCACGATCTCGTCGGGCGTGCCCTGCGCCAGCACGTGACCGTCGCTGATGATGAAGGCGCGGTCACAGATGCCCAGGGTCTCACGTACGTTGTGGTCGGTGATCAGCACGCCGATGCCGCGGGATTTGAGAAAGCCGATGATTCGTTGAATCTCGATCACCGCGATCGGGTCGATGCCGGCGAAGGGCTCGTCCAAGAGAATGAAGCGGGGCTGGGTGGCCAATGCGCGCGCGATCTCCACGCGCCGACGCTCACCGCCGGACAGCGCCAGAGCCGGCGAATCGCGCAGATGGTCCACGCGCAGGTCTTGCAGCAAGGCGCTCAGACGTCCTTCGATGGCAGGACGCGTGAGGGGCCGACCCTTTTCGTCCAGCTGCAGCTCGAGCACCGCGCGCACGTTGTCGGCGACATTGAGCTTGCGAAAGATGGATGCTTCCTGTGGCAGATATGACAGCCCCAGACGCGAGCGACGGTGAATCGGCATGTGCTCGACGGACTGGCCGTCGATGGTGATCTGGCCATCGTCGGCGCGCACCAGGCCCACGATCATGTAGAAGGACGTGGTCTTGCCTGCGCCATTGGGGCCGAGCAGACCCACCACTTCGCCCTTGGCCACCGAGAGCGAGACATCCTTGACAACCTGGCGGCTGCCGTAGCTTTTCTGGAGGTGTCGCGCTTCGAGTCGGCTCGGTACGGCGTCGAGTCCGGGCGCGCTCGTCACTTGCGTTCCCCTCCTAGCGAGGTGCTAGGGCGCAGCGGTGCGGTCGGTGCCGCCGCCGGCGCGGACGCCGCAGACGCAGGACTGCGAGGCGACAGCACGGCGCGCACACGACCACCGGCGCTGGCCGAGGGCTGGCGTCCCCCGAGGGGGGCGCCGTCGACGGTGAAGACGTCGGTGGTGTTCTCGTAGGTGATGAGGCTGCCTTGCGTCTCGTCGGCGAGCACAGCGCCCCGATAGCGGCGCAACTCGGCGCGGCCGATGAACTTCACACGATCGGCCTTGCCGTCGTATTCGATGGTGGTGCCCTCGCCCTCGATGTATTCGTCCACGCCTTCGCGCTTTTGACGCCAGAACGCGCGCTTGCCCGGCTCGGCGGTGACCACGCCGTATTGATAGCCCTCGGGGTCTTGGCGCACCTGCAGGCGCGCGCCGCGAATCAGGATGGTGCCCTTGGTGGCCACCACTTGGCCGGTGAAGACGCTGGTCTGGGACAGATCGTCATGACGCAGGGCATCGGCCTCTACGTTCATGGGCTTGTTGCGGTCCGCCTTTTCGGCATAGACGGCAGGCGTCGCCATCAGGAGGGCGGCAAGGGCCAGCAACAGGGGGAGGAGGGGCGTGTTCATAAGGGCATGAATCTTGCGTTGATTCTACCCCTGCCCCGGTGCGAGGCTCAGAGCCCCTCAGCGGCTCTTGCGCGCCTCGGCCACGAGGTGATCGACGATCTCCAGGGCACGGTTCATATTGCCCGCGAGCTCGCCGTCGGTGTAGAAGCGCCCGGCCACGCCCAGCGAGGGCACGCCTTGCACCTGGTAGGCGTCCTGCAATTGGACAGCGCGCTTGGCCTTGGACTGCACCGAGAACGAGGCATAGGCCTCCTGGAATTT
>CANGSD010000303.1 GCA_947455875.1 Comamonadaceae bacterium | reverse complement strand
CGTGACAAGGTGATCGCGCATGCGGTGCGCAGCGCCTACGAAGACGTGCTGCATGGTCAGCGCCAGCCGGTGTATGTGCTGTCGCTGCAGATCGATCCGACCCAGGTGGATGTGAACGTTCACCCGACCAAGGTCGAAGTGCGCTTTCGCGATGGTCGTGCCGTCCATCAGGCGGTGCGCCATGCCCTCGAAAACGCATTGGCTGCATCCCGTGCGGGGCAAGCATCGAACGTGCCCACGCCAGGGCCTACGCCCTGGCAGCCACCCTCAGCCGACGCCTCGCGTTGGAGCCAGCCCTCGATCCGCTTTGCCGCCCGCGAAGACCTGCCCGGTCAGCCCGTGTCCGATCTGAGCCTGCTGTGGCAGCCCAGCGCCCCCGCATCGACCCCTACATCCACCGCGCCCTTCACCAGCGCCTCGTCACCGGATAACGCTGCCCCCCTGCCCGAAGGTGACTGGCCGCTCGGTCGCGCCCTCGCGCAGTTGCAAGGCGTGTACATCCTGGCCGAGAACGCGCAGGGCCTGGTCGTGGTGGACATGCACGCGGCGCACGAGCGCATCGTCTACGAAAAGCTCAAGTCGCAGGCAGGCGATGACGCCACGCAGGCCATCGCCAGCCAGCCCCTGCTGATTCCCGCCACATTCCCCGCCACGCCCCAAGAGGTCGCGACCGCGGAATCCAGCGCCGAAACCCTGCGCCTGCTCGGACTGGACATCTCGCCGCTGTCGGCCAAGACCCTGGCGGTGCGGGCCGTGCCCACCAGCCTGGCCCAGGGCGATGCGGTCGAACTGGCGCGCAGCGTGCTGGCCGAACTCGCGCAGCACGAGGCCAGCACCGTGATCCAGCGCGCGCGCAACGAGCTGCTCGCCACCATGGCCTGCCACGGCGCGGTGCGCGCCAACCGCCGGCTCACGCTCGACGAGATGAACGCCTTGCTGCGTCAGATGGAGCAGACCGAACGCGCCGACCAGTGCAACCACGGCCGCCCCACCTGGCGCCAGGTCACGCTGCGCGAACTCGACGCGCTGTTTCTGCGCGGGCGCTGAAGGCCCCACCACCCGCCCACCGATGTCCCGAACGTCTGAGGCATCCCCGCCCTTTCTCGCCTTGGCGGGCCCCACCGCGAGCGGCAAATCGGCAGCGGCGCTGGCGATTGCGAGCATCCGCCCGATCGAGATCGTCAGCGTGGACTCGGCCCTGGTCTATCGCGGTATGGACATCGGCACCGCCAAACCCACGGCCGCTGAACGCGCTCAGGTCCCCCACCACCTGATCGACATCCGCGATCCCACCCAGGCCTACAGCGCCGCCGAGTTTGCGGCCGACGCGGCGCGCTGCATCCGCGAGATCCACGCACGCGGCGCGCTGCCCGTGCTGGTGGGCGGCACGATGCTGTATTTCAAGGCGCTGTTCGAAGGGCTGGCGCCCATGCCGGCGGCCGACCCGCAGGTGCGGGCCGAACTCGATGCGCAGGCGGCGCGCGAGGGCTGGCCCGCGATGCACGCCGAACTGGCCCGTATCGATCCGGTGACCGCGGCGCGACTGGCCCCACTGGATGCCCAGAGAATCCAACGGGCCCTGGAGGTCTATCGCCTCTCGGGTCGCCCCTTGAGCGATTGGCATGCCCAGGCCGAACCCGCAGGGGCGCTGGCCCCCATGCGGCCCACCCAACTCATTTCCCTGGAGCCGCAGGACCGCGCCTGGCTGCACGCGCGCATCGCCACGCGCTACACGCAGATGCTGGATGCGGGCTTGCTGGACGAAGTGCGCAGCCTGCGTGCGCGTGGCGATCTGCAGCCCGAGCTGCCATCCATGCGCTGCGTCGGCTACCGCCAGGCCTGGACCTGGCTGGACGCCGCCGACGCAGGCACGCCGCAGCCTCTGTCCACCTTGATCGATACAGGCGTCGCCGCCACCCGCCAACTGGCCAAACGCCAATTGACCTGGCTGCGTAGCTTGCCCGCGCGGCACGTGATCGCCTGCGACGCACCGCAGGCCCTGGCGCAGGTGCTGCGCGCCGCGCAGGAGATTTCGGCATGAACACGCACACACCGGCCTACGTGGTCAGCGCCCACGGCGTGGCCAAACGCTATGGCGCCGACACCGTGTTCGCCAACGTCTCGCTGGATGTGGCGGCAGGAGAGTTCGTGGCCATCGTCGGCGATTCGGGCGTGGGCAAATCCACCTTGCTCAATGGCCTGGCGGGCCTGGACACCTTCGACGAAGGACGCATCACCCTGTGCGGCCAGGATCTGGGCGCCGCCAGCGACGACGCTCGGGCCCTGCTGCGGCGCCAGCATGTGGGCTTTGTGTTCCAGGCCTTTCATGTGCTGCCCCATCTGGATGTGAGCCAGAACATCGCCCTGCCCCTGATGCTGCTGGGACACGCGCCATCGGTCATCGCCCCGCGCGTGCAGGCCATGCTCGAAGCGGTAGGCCTGCAGGGCCTGGGCGAGCGCCTGCCGCAGCAACTCAGTGGCGGGCAGCTGCAACGCGTGGCGATCGCGCGGGCGCTGGTGCATCGGCCCGCCCTGTTGCTGGCGGATGAACCCACCGGCAACCTGGACCCTGGCACCGCGACGCGGGTGATGGACCTGCTGCTGGCGCAAACGCGCGAACAGGGCGCTGCGCTGGTGCTGGTCACCCACTCCGAGGCTGCTGCGCGCCGTGGTGACCGCGTGCTGCACCTGACCGCGCGCGGCTTCGCCTGACCGCGATCAGCGCCATGCTGGCCTTGCTGCACACCTTCTCCTGGCAGGAACTGCGTCACCATCCCTGGCGCAGCGGCGCTGCCGTGGTGGCGGTGATGCTGGGGGTGTCACTGGCCTTCGCGGTGCACTTGATCAACGCCTCGGCCCTGAGCGAGTTTTCGAGCGCGGTGCGCTCGGTCAACGGCCAGCCCGATCTGGAGCTGCGCGCCGTGCAGGGGGGCTTCGATGAAGCGCTCTACGCCCGTGTCGCAGCCCACCCTCAGGTGAGTCTGGCGAGCCCGGTGCTCGAATCCAGCACCCTGGTGGT
>CANGSD010000302.1 GCA_947455875.1 Comamonadaceae bacterium | reverse complement strand
CGGTGTCGAGCCCTTCGCCGGTTTTTCCGCCAGCGGCTGGCGCGGATTGACGACGCCGCGGCGGGCGCGGCGCGTGTTTCAGTCACCCGGGCCCTTGTACGAGCCGCAGGGCCAAGACCTGGACTTCTTTCGCATGGCCCGCGCGATGCATGCAGCGGGTTTTGTGGACGGTGATTTGATCCACAACGGCTTTAGCTATCACCTCACGCCCGCCGGCATGATGATGGAAGGCGGCGCCTTCACCCTGGGCTGCTCGGTGTTCCCGGGTGGTGTGGGCAACACCGAGTTGCAACTGGCGGCGATGGCCGATTTACGCCCGCATGGTTTTGCCGGCACGCCCAGCTTCCTGAAGATTCTGCTGGAGGCGGCGCAGGCCAAGGGCCAGACGCTGTCGGTGACCAAGGCGCTATTCAGCGGCGAGGCCTTCCCGCCTTCGCTGCGTGACTGGATGCGTGAGCGCGGTGTCGAGGGCTACCAGTGCTATGCGACCGCCGATGTGGGCCTGATCGCCTACGAGACCTCGGCGCGTGAGGGGCTGGTGCTGGACGAAGACGTGATCGTCGAGATCGTGCGCCCGGGTACGGGTGATCCGGTGCCCGCAGGCGAGATCGGCGAGGTGGTGGTCACAGCGCTCGACGCCGACTATCCCTTGATCCGCTTTGGTACCGGCGACCTGAGCGCGGTGCTGCCTGGGCATTGCCCCACGGGCCGCACCAACACCCGCATCCGCGGTTGGCTGGGTCGCGCCGACCAGACCACCAAGATCCGCGGCATGTTCGTGCACCCAGGGCAGGTGGCCGAAGTGGCGCGCCGGCATGCGGGGGTAGGGCGGGTGCGGCTGGTGGTGGAGGGCACCATCGGCGACGAGCGCATGGTGCTGCACGCCGAGACGGGTTCTCCCTCATCGCAGCTGGCCGAACAGATGGTGGCGTCCGTGCGTGATGTCACCAAGCTGCGCGGGGAAGTGAACCTGGTGGCGCCCGGCGCGCTGGCGGCCGATGGCAAGGTGATCGACGATCAGCGTAGCTATAAGTAAGTAGGTCGCCCAATACCCGAGCGATCCACTCCCCTAGTAAATGTTCTATTGACAGTACATTAGGAGCGGATCAGGATCGCGCGGTGGAAAATTCCCGCGCCTCCAATCTGCCCCTGCCCAAGTACCACCGGGTCTACCTGGTGCTGCGCCAGCAGTTGGACGAAGGGCGCTTTGCCGACGGCGTGCCGGGCGAGCTGGCGTTGATGGAGTCGTTTGGCGTCTCGCGGGTGACGGTGCGCCGGGCCCTGGAGCAACTGGCTTCCGAAGGCCTGATCACCCGGCATCCGGGTCGCGCCACCCTGCCCACGCGCACGCGTGCGAGCGAGGGCGCGGCAGCCACGGCACCCTCGTCGCAGACCCAACTCACCGGCCTGCTGGAAAACCTGGTCAGCATGGGCCTGCGCACCTCCGTCAACGTGACGGGATTGGAAACGCTGGCCGCCTCCGAGTCGGTGGCCCAGGCCCTGGACGTGTCGGTGGGCGATCGGGTGCAAAAGGCGGTGCGGGTGCGCAGCACGCGCGAAGGCCCGCTGTCTCGCATCACCACCTGGGTGCCCCTGACGGTGGCGCGCCCCTTCACTCGTCGCGAATTGAGCCGCAAGCCCATCCTGCTGCTGCTCGAAGAAGACGGCGTGCGCGTGGGCCGCGCCGAGCAGACGATCACTGCCGTTCTGGCCGACGCCGAGTCGGCCCAGCACCTCGATGTGCCCATTGGCGGCCCGCTGCTGGCGGTGCGCCGCCTGATCTACGACGACAAGGATCGCCCGGTGCAATGGCTGCATGGCCTGTACCGGCCGGATCGCTACGAATACCAGATGCAGCTCTCACGCGTGGGCGGCATCGATGCCAAGGTTTGGGTCAGTAAAGAGTTGTCAGCTCAGTTTCACTAAACGAAGGAGAACACCATGAGCACTCGTCGCCACTTCATCACACAAACTGCCGCCGGCGCTTCGGCCCTGGCCTTCCCGCTGGTCGGAGGAGCCCAGGCCAAATCGATCAAGGTCGGTGTGCTGCACCCGGTCACCGGCGCGCTCGCCTATTCGGGCCAGCAGTGCCGCCTCGGCGCCCAACTGGCGATCGAGGACATCAACAAGACCGGCATCAAGTCGCTCGGGGGCGCCAAGATCGAGGCCCTGCTGGGAGACGCGCAGTCCACCCCGCAGGCGGGTGTCGCCGAGATCGAGAAATTCAATGAAGCTGGCGTCAGCGCCGTGGTGGGTGCCTTTGCCTCCGCGATTTGCCTGGCCACCACCCAGGCGGCTGCCAAGCACAACCTGCCGCACGTGGTCGACGTGGGCGTGGCCGACCAGATCGTCGAGCGTGGCCTGAAGAACACCTTCCGCTTCGGCCCCGGCTATCGCAAGTGCGCCGAGGTGGCGGTGGCCAACCTGCACGTGCTCAATACCGCTGCCGGCAAGCCTGCACGCTCCGTGATGATCATTCACGAAGAGTCGCTGTTTGGCACCGGCACCGCCAACCTGCTCTCGCGCGAACTTCCCGGCTATGGCTACGAAGTCAAAGAGGTGATCAAGCACGCCAACCCCACGCGCGACTTCAACAACATCGTGTTGCGCATGAAGGCGGTCAACCCCGACATCGTCATCCCCGCCAACTACTACAACGAGTACGCCCTGCTGGTGCGCACCATGCAGCAGCAAAAGGTCACCCCCAAGGCGATCTACTCGGTGCTCGGTGGCGCCGCCTCGCAGTACAAGTTCGTCAAGGAATTCCCGGATGCTTCCAACGGCATCATCGACTGCAACCACTGGTTCAACCCGCGTGACAAGCGCAGCGCCGACCTGAAAAAGCGCGTCGAAGCCAAGGGACTTTTCTTCAGCTACGAGGTCTTCATGACCTACACCGCGATGCGCGTGCTGGCCGATGCGATCGACCGCGCCAAGTCCACCGACCGCGCCGCCATCATCGCGGCACTGGAGTCGAGCACCTTGGCCGATCACACCATGCCGTATGGCCCGACCAAGTTCGTCAACGG
>CANGSD010000301.1 GCA_947455875.1 Comamonadaceae bacterium | reverse complement strand
TGCTCGGTTCCTTGCCGGCACGCACGCAGGCCGAGGGCCCGCCGCGTCAGCGCACCACCGCCTTGCGCGGCGAGACGCTGGATGCTGCAATCCGCCGCACCATGGGCGACATGCCGTTCAAGGAAAGCTTTCTGCGCGGTGTGTTTCTGGAAATCAACGCGGGCGCGGTGCAACCGGGCACCACCCGCCTGATCGCTGGGGCCCAACTGCAGGTGCCGCATCTGGACGATCTGCGCAGCCATCTGCAGCGGGTGCTCGGACCCCAAACGTCGGCGACGGCGCAGGCCGCGACGCCGCCCTCCGCAGACAAGCGCCACTGGGTTCGCTTTCCCTGAGCCCGCTCGGGGCTGCATGAGCGCCGGGCCGCCCGATGATCAGCAGCACCGAACTTTCTGCGCAGACCCCACGACTGCCGCCCATCTTTCTGGAGGGGCGGCTGCCGATGTTCGAGGCGCCGGCCGTGGCCGCCTTGGGCCTGCGCGATGGCCAGGTGGTGCGCCCGCTGGTGGAGGCGCGTGACGGCCAGCTCCAGTTGATCCTGCAAGGCCTGCTGATTCCTGTGCCGCCGCAGATGCGCCTGCTCGCGGGCGAACGCCCCGCCTGGCAGGTGCGTCTGGACGCCCAGGGTCGCGCGGCGCTGGTGCCCTTGGGGGGGCCGCCGGGCGAAGCGTCCGCGTCGGCCAGCCCCGCGCCTGCGCAGGCCGCCACGCGGCTCGCGCAACTGGCCTTGCGCCCTCCGGCCTTGAGCGGTCTGGCGGCCCTGATGCAGCCGGGCGCGCTGGCCGCGTGGTTTCAGGCTGCGCCGCAGCCTGAGGTCGGCGCGCAGATCGCGCAGTTGCTGCGGCAATGGCCTTCCACCAGCCAGCTCACGCCCGAGTTGCTGCGGCGCGCCTTGCGCCAAGGGGGCTGGACGCAGGAGGCGGCGCTCGCGCGCGGTGAGCGCATGGCTGGTGCCGAAGGCCCCGACGCCAAATCCTTGCTGCGAACCCTTTTGACCGATTGGACGCAGGCACCCGCTACCACCCGCGGCGTGTTGCAAGACGCGCTCGACGACATCGAGTCGCGCCAGCTGCAGTCGGTGGTCGATCCGTCCGCCGGGCGCGAGTTGGCGCTGTCCATGCTCTTGCCCTTTGCCGACGCCGAGCCGGTGCATGTGCGCTGGTCGCAGGCGCGTGATCGCCAAGAAGGCAGCGACGGCGGCAACGATGGACCGGCGCCCTGGGTGGTGGACCTGCACACGCGCAGCAGCATGATGGGGGAGGTCTGGCTGCGCACCCGCATCAGCCGGGGCACGCGGGTCGAGTTGGTGATGTGGGCCGAGCGCGCCGAGCTGGCCGCACAAGCCCGCGCCGCCGGGCCCAGTCTGGTGGCGTGGCTGAACGAAGCGGGGCTGCGCATGGCCAGCTTGCAGGTGATCCACGGATCGCCGCCCCCGGGCATCGAGTCGGCGGCTCCAGCGAGTAGCGACCCCGGACGTCTTGTGGACTTGACCGCATGAGCCCGCGATCGTCCGCCCGAGGTGTGCGCGAGGCCGTGGCCTTGGCGTATGGCGAGCGTGCGGCGCCGGTAGTCACGGCGCGCGGACACGGCGAGTTGGCCGAGCGTTTGATCGAGGAGGCGCAGCGACAGGGCGTGCATGTGGCCCAGGATCCGGCGCTGCTGTCCATGCTGTCGAAGGTGGACATCGACCAGGAGATTCCCAGCGAGGTCTACACCGCGGTGGCGGTGGTGCTGTCGTGGGTCTATTGGTTGCGCGGCATGCAGCCGGGCGACGAGAAAAAGAATCAGGCTTCGCTGTAGGCGCGGCGTCCGCCGCGGCGCGCGACCTGTCCCATGCGGTCGTACAGGTCGACCGAGTCGGTGGGCTCGGTCAGTTGCAGCGAGCGCAGGGTGGCGCCCACCACTTCAATCTGGCGGGTGATCAGCAACTCGTTGCGCCGATGTTGGTCTCGGCACAGGGCCAGCGCCTGCAGCACCTCGGCCCAGGCGGGCGGCACTTCGGGCAGGGTGGCAATGTATTGGGAGGTGGTTTGCAGGGCTTCGAGCCGAGCGACCTTGTCGTTTTGGAGGGCCTCGATGCGGTCGAAGGACTGGGTGCGCAGGGCCTCGAACTCCTCTTGCAGCAGCGCGTCGAGCGCCTGCACGTGGGCTTGCGCAGTGTCCAGATCGACAGCAGTCATCACTCGCGGATCATCTGCTCGAGGGCCAGGAAGTTTTCGGCGATGCGACGTGGATCCAGCGGGTACTGGCCCTGCTCGACCTGCTTCTTGATCGCGTCGACCTTGGCGCGGTCAAACGTGGGTTCCTGGGCCGACAGGCGGGCGGCCTGGCTCAGTTCCAGCTTGTCGTCCGCAGCGGGGGCGGGGGCGCGGGTGGCCGCAGCAGCCGTGGCATCCGGGGCCTTGTCGGCCTTTTCGGTGCGGTCGGCCAGCTGGCGTTCCACCGAGTTGGCGGACGCCATGCGATTCCATTGCGTGATCGGGTTGGTCATACGGGCTCTTTCTTCGGCCTGGAACACATGTTCCGGCTCGACGTGTCTGAGGAATCGGTCCCCCGTCGGAAAACTTGAGGCCTTTTCATCGATTGTCCGTGATTGACGTGCGAGTCACCCTGTTTGTGATGAATTGGTATTACTGCAGCAGCTTCAGGACGGTCTGTTGGTCCATATTGGCCTGGGCCAGAACCGCCGTGGCGGCCTGCTGCATGATCTGCGTGCGGGCCAGCTCGGTGCTGGCCTGGGCGTAGTTGGCGTCTTCGACCTGGCTGCGCGAGGCGGTGGTGTTCATGGACACATTGGACAGGTTGTCCATGATGTAGTCCAGGCGGTTCATCACCGCACCCATGACGGCGCGGTTGCCGTTGACCTTGTCCAGGGCCACGTCGATCTTGGCCAGCATGGCGCGCGCGTCTTCGACCGTGTCAATTCGGTTCACGCGTTGTGCGGTGTTGGACAGCTCCACGTCGCCCGTGATGCTGCTGGTGATCGGGCCTTTGCTGCCGTAATCGGCAAAGTCGATGTGAATGGTCTGGGTGGCGCTGGCGCCCAC
>CANGSD010000300.1 GCA_947455875.1 Comamonadaceae bacterium | reverse complement strand
GGGATTTGACTTTGGTGCGCCACCTTTTCTTTTTTGGAAGTTATCTATGAAAACCCAGTCTCTGCTTCGCTTGGTGTCGGTCTGCCTGGCCTCGCTGGCCGTACCGGCCCACGCCCATGAAGGGCACGGTATCGACATCGCCTCGCACTGGCATGCGACCGATACGGTCGGCCTGCTGGTCTTGGCTGTGGCCGTCGGCCTGGTGGTGTGGTTCACGCGGGGCGGCAAGTGATGACGCCCGGTGAACTGCTGATCGATGAAGGCGAGCACACCCTCAACCCAGGGCGTCGCGCGATCACCGTGGTCGTGCGCAACACCTCGCAACGCCCGATCCAGGTCGGCTCGCACTACCACTTCGCCGAAACCAACAGCGCACTGGAATTCGATCGCGCAGCGGCGCGCGGTATGCGCCTGAACCTGGCGTCGGGCACCGCGGTGCGCTTCGAGCCCGGGCAGCAACGCACGGTGGAACTGGTCGATCTGGCAGGCGAGCGCGCCGTTTACGGGTTCCGGGGACTGGTGCAAGGCAAGCTCTAAGAGGGCGGAGACAGATATGGCAACCATTGGACGCCGCGCCTACGCGGAAATGTTTGGTCCCACGCGGGGCGACCGGGTTCGCCTGGCCGACACCGACTTGGTGATCGAGGTCGAAGACGACTACACGCTGCGCGCGGGCGGTTACGGCGAAGAGGTCAAGTTCGGCGGTGGCAAGACCATCCGCGACGGCATGGCACAAAGCCAGCGCAGTCGCGCCGAAGGCGCCGTCGACACGGTGCTGACCAACGCACTGATCATCGACCACTGGGGCATCGTCAAGGCCGATATCGGCCTGAAAGACGGCCGCATCACCGCCATCGGCAAGGCCGGCAACCCCGACACCCAGCCCGGTGTGGACATCATCATCGGCCCCGGCACGGAAATCATCGCCTGCGAAGGCAGCATCGTCACCGCCGGCGGCATCGACAGCCACATCCACTTCATCTGCCCGCAGCAGATCGAAGAAGCGCTGGCCTCGGGCATCACCACCATGTTCGGCGGCGGCACCGGCCCGGCCACCGGAACCTTTGCCACCACCTGCACGCCCGGCCCCTGGCACATGGAGCGCATGCTGCAGGCCGCCGACGCCTTCCCGATGAACCTGGGTTTCATGGGCAAGGGCAATGCCAGCCAGCCCCAGGCCCTGCGCGAACAGATCGAGGCCGGCGCCATCGGCCTGAAGCTGCACGAAGACTGGGGCTCCACGCCCAGCGCCATCAGCAACTGCCTGGATGTCGCCGACGAGATGGACATCCAGGTGGCGCTGCACTCGGACACGCTCAATGAATCGGGCTTTGTCGAAGACACCATCGCCGCCACGAAAGGCCGCGGCATCTGCGCCTTCCACACCGAAGGCGCGGGCGGCGGGCACGCACCGGACATCCTGCGTGTGGTGGGCGAGGCCAACTTCCTGCCCTCGTCGACCAACCCCACCATGCCCTACACCGTCAACACGCTCGATGAACACGTCGACATGCTGATGGTGTGCCACCACCTGGATCCGGCCATCGCCGAAGACCTGGCGTTTGCCGAAAGCCGCATCCGCAAGGAAACCATCGCCGCCGAAGACATCCTGCATGACCTAGGTGCCATCAGCATGTTCAGCTCCGACTCGCAGGCCATGGGTCGCGTGGGCGAGGTGATCCTGCGTTGCTGGCAGACCGCACACAAGATGAAGCTGCAACGCGGCAAGCTGCCCGGCGATACCGACCGCCATGACAACGCGCGCGCCAAACGCTATGTGGCCAAGTACACGATCAATCCCGCCATCGCGCACGGCATCAGCCACGAGGTGGGCAGCCTCGAGACCGGCAAATGGGCTGATCTGGTGATCTGGAAGCCCGCCTTCTTTGGCATCAAGCCCTCGGTCATCGTCAAGGGCGGCACCATTGCCATGGCGGCTATGGGTGATCCGAACGCCTCAATCCCCACGCCCCAGCCCGTGCATTTCCGGCCGATGTTTGGCAGTTTCGGCGGCTCGCTGCTGAAGTCGTCCATCACCTTCGTCTCGCAGGCGGCCCTGAGCGCTGGCGTGCCCGCGCGCATCGGCGTGGGCAAGGTGGTGAGCGCCGCGCAGGATATCCGTCGCGTGCGCAAGCAGCACATGATTCATAACGCCTACCTGCCTCGCATGGAAATCGACGCCCAGACTTATGCGGTGCGTGCCGACGGCCAGTTGCTCACGTGCGAGCCCGCCACTTCGCTGCCGATGACGCAGCGGTATTTTCTTTTTTAAATCGCATGACCCTCTTGCATGTGAGCAAATGCCTACCCGGCGGCCAAGGCCTGGCGCCGGCCCTGGTGCGGCGCGCCGCCACCGTCGAACTCGATTGGGATGTGCGCCAGAAAAGCCGCTTTGATTGCACCGACTCCAGCGGGCGCGCTCTGGGCGTGTTTCTGCCCCGGGGCACCGCAGCGCGCGGCGGCGATGTGCTGGTGGCCGAAGACGGCTCGCTGGTGCGCGTGATCGCTGCGCCGCAGCCGGTGCTGGTGATCACGACCTGCCCGCAGCACGGCACGCCTTTTGACCTGACCCGCGCCGCCTATCACCTGGGTAACCGGCATGTGCCCATCGAACTGCGGCCCGAGCACCTGAAGATCGAACCGGATCATGTGCTGGCCGACATGCTGCGCGCCATGCACCTGATCGTCAACGAGACCCGCGACACCTTCGAGCCCGAGGGCGGCGCGTATGGCGGCGGCCACGGTGGGCATGGGCATGGCCACGCGCATAGCCATGAAGGTCACTCGCACGCCCACGACCACGGCCATGGCCACGACCACTGAAAGCGACGACAGCGCCCTGCTGCAATTGATCTGGCTGGCCTCGCCGGCCTTGCCGGTGGGTGGCTTCTCGTATTCCGAGGGCCTGGAGGGTGCGGTCGATGCGGGTCTTGTCACGGACGAGGCCAGCGCCGCGCGTTGGCTGGTCGACCAATTGCACCTGACCTTAAGTCGCTCGGACCTGGCCGTGGTGGCCCAGGCCGTCGCCGCCTGGCGCGCCGGTGACACTG
>CANGSD010000299.1 GCA_947455875.1 Comamonadaceae bacterium | reverse complement strand
TGACGGCGTCGACGGCCACCAGACCGCCAAAGCGCACGGTGATGTCTTGGGCCTCGAGCAGGGGGGGCTGGGTGTTATCCGACAAGGCGTCGCTCCCGTGCGCGTTGCTTGTCGCGTGCCTTGTCACCACTCCACTCGTAGCGACGCTCTTTCGCCCAGTCGCGGGTGTCATTCCACCAGCCCTTGAAGGTCTCCCAGCGCAGCGAGGCCAGGCCACCGGGCAGATACAGCACCGACAGAATCAGGAGCAGGCCCAGCGACATCATGTAGATCTGCGGCGCCTTCAGGCGCAAGGTCTCGGCCAGCAGGCTAAAGACGATGGCAGCGATCAGCGGGCCCCACAGCGTGAGCGCGCCCCCGATCAAGGCGATCAGCACGGTCTGAAAACCGATGAAGGGGTTGAAGACGGTGTGCGGATCGATGTAGGTCCAGCGCACCGACATGGCCGCGCCCACCGCACCCGCGAAGGCGGCGGTGAGCATGAAGCCCGCGAGCTTGACCCAGCGGGTGTTCACGCCCAGGGTCTGGGCGCGTTGTTCGTCGGCGCCGATGCCCGAGAGGGCGAGGCCAAAGCGGGTGCGTCGCACGGTGATGGACACTGCCACCGCGCCCACCGCCAGGGCCAGCACGGTCAGGTACACGGTGTCGCGCTCAGGCACGACCGAGAGCACGCGCCCGACGGTGCCGGTGACGCTCTTTTCGAAATAGGTGATGGCGTGCCGGATCAACTCGGTCATGCCGAAGGTGAGGACCGCAAAGTAGGTGCCGCGCAGGTGCAACACCGCCGCGCCCATGACCAGAGCCACCGCCGCCGCCAGGCCCGCGCCCAGAGCCACCGCCTGCGCCCAGGGCAGGGTGTCGAGCATCAGCGCACTGGAATAGGCGCCGATGCCGAAGAAGGCCGAGGTCGCCAGCGAGAGGTAGCGGGTGGTGCCGCAGAACATCGCCCAGCTCGAAGACAAGGCCACGTACATCAGGCAGGTCAGGGCCATGGAGACGGCGAACTCGCTGCCATACGAGGGCAGGGCCAAGGCCCAGCCGGTGAGGCCGAACAAGACCAGAAGGTCTCGAACCAGAAGCTGGCGTGTGTTCATGCCTTGCGCGTCTTGCGGGTGAACAGGCCTTCGGGCCGCAGCAGCAGCACGCCGATGAACACGACGTAAGACAGCAGCGCCTTGAGCGAGGGATTGGTGAAATGCATGCCGACAGCCTCGACCACGCCCAGAAGCAGGCCACCCGCCAGCGCGCCGCCCATGCTGCCAAAGCCGCCCAGGGTGATCACGATCAGCGCGGTGACGGTGTAGGGCTCGCCCATGGCGGGCGAGATGGTGTAGGCCATGGACAGCAGGCTGCCGGCCACACCGGACAGGCCCAGGCCAATGCCGAACATCATGGGATGCAGGGCGCGGGTGTTGATGCCCACCAGTTGCGCGCCGGTGGGCGATTGCATCAGGGCGCGCACGCCCTTGCCCAAAAGCGTGCGACGCAAGACCAGGATCAGGCCGACGCTAATCGCCAGCGCCAGGGCGAAGACCAGCAGCTTGTTGCCCGCGAACTGCGTGCCCGCCACCTTCACCGGGTCGGTGGCGAAGTCATACCCGCGCAGGTCACCGCCCCACATCCAGGAGGCGAAGTTCTGCACCAGGAACATGAGACCGAAGGCGACCATCAGGCCGCGTGCTTCGAAGATGTCTAGGTTGGGAGAGGTGGCCGTGAGGCGTCGGAAACACAGCCAGTGCACCGCGACACCGAGCACCCCGAGTGCCAGGAAGGACACGGGCACCATCAGCACCGGGTTGATGCCCAGCGAGGTGGTGGCCATCCAGGTCAGATAAGCGCCCACCATCAAGAACTCGCCATGGGCGATGTTCAGGATTCGCATCAACCCATATTGCAGGTTCAGCCCGAGGGCCACCAGCGCGTAAATGCCCCCGGTGATCAGGCCGGAGGCAAGCAGTTCAATCCATGCGCCGAAGCTCACTTCCAGGCGGGTTTATTCGCCACCAGCTTGGCGGTGGCCACCTTGGGCGGCCACACCACTTCGAACTCGCCGTTTTGCCACTGGCTCACGGTGCCGGGTGTGGCGGTGTTCTCGCTGCCAGTGAACTTGATGTCACCCAGGATGGTCTTGTGGGTGGTGGCGGCCACGTAGTCGCGGATCGCCTTGCGGTCCAGGCCGGCTTGTTTGACGGCGTTGGTCAGGATCTCCAGGCCGGCCCAGGTGGCGCCGCTGGCCCAGCGATCGGGTTCCTTGGCAGCGCCGAACTTCTTGACGTGCGCTTCGTAGTAGGCCTTGGCGCCCGGGCTGGTCTTGGCGTTCCACGAGCCCATGCCCAGCACGCCTTCGGCGCCGGCGGGGGTCATGACGTTGCGATACAGCTGGAAGGCGGTGCCCACCGAGGCGTAGAAGAACTTCGGGTTGAAGCCGATTTCCTTGGCCTGGCGGCTGGCCAGGATGGTGTCGGGCGGGTAGGTGAAGCCGACGAAGGCGTCGGGGTTCTTGTCCTTGATCGAGCGCAGCACCGGCGACAGGTCTTTGACGCCGCCCGGATAGCTTTTGTCTTCGATCAGGCTGATGCCGCTGCCTTGCAGGGCCACCTTCAGGGCGGCGTAGTTCTCCAGGCCGAACAGGTCGTCCACGTAGATGCAGGCGATGCTCTTAGCGCCATTGGCCTTGAGCATGTCCACCAGCGCGTCGCACATGGCCTTGGGTTGCTGCAGCAGCAGGAAGAAGTACGGCAGCTTCATTTCCACCAGGCGGCGGCTCAGGGCGGTAGGCGCGAGGAAGGGGTAGCCAAAGCGATTGGCCAGGGGGGCCACTGCGAAGTTGGCGTTGCTGCCCCAGGGCGGCAGGACCAGATCGACCTTGTCGCTGCCCATGAGCTTTTCGTAGGTGCGCACCACGGTCTCGGTGTCGCTGCGGTCGTCGGAGCTAATCAGCTCGATCATCCGCTTGGTACCTTTGACGTTCAGGCCGCCCGCAGCGTTTTGCTGCTCGGCCCACAGCAGGTAGTTGGGCTCTTGGCTGACCTGGGCGCCACCGGTCCAGGGGCCGGTG
>CANGSD010000298.1 GCA_947455875.1 Comamonadaceae bacterium | reverse complement strand
GCTGGAAGACTCGGCCCAGGCGGCCTCGCTGGCCATGATTCCTCTGCGCGAAGGACCGATCGCCACCAGCGCGCCCGCCTTCGGCATGCTGGTGCTGGCGTCGCCCGATCCGCAGCGTTTCTCCAGTGGCATGGGCACCGATTTCCTGGAGCACATCGCCGAGTTGGCGAGTGCGGCGCTGGGCCGTCTGCGTCGCGCCTGAGTCGTTTGAGAGGTCATAGGGCATGAGCGTCGCCGGACCGCCCCAGGCGCTGATCGAGAAATATCTCGAGCATGTCCGTGTCGGCAAGCGCCTGGCTGCGCGCACCGTCGAACTCTATGCGCTGGATCTGGCGCGCCTGCAGGACCACGCGCAGACCGCCGGCATCGACCTCCTGCAGGTGCAGACCGCCCACATTCGCCGCTGGGTGGCCCAGATGCATGGCGGCGGCCGCAGCGGGCGCGGCATCGCCCTGATCTTGTCGGGTTGGCGCGGCTTCTACACCTGGCTGGGTCGCGAGGGCTTGGTCACGCACAACCCGGTAGTCGACGTACGCGCGCCCAAGTCACCCCGCCCCCTGCCCAAGGCGCTGAGCGTGGACGACGCGGTGCAACTGGCGAGTTTTCAGGACGGACAAGCCAACGCCTGGCGCGAGGCGCGTGATGCCGCCCTCGTCGAATTGCTTTACGGCGCAGGCTTGCGTGTGGGCGAACTGGTGGGCCTGGACCGGGTGGCCAGCGTGGCGGCGCGCGGCTGGGTGGATGTGGATGCGGGCGAGGCCCAAGTCCTGGGCAAGGGCAGCAAGCGCCGCACCGTGCCGGTGGGCCGCCAGGCGCTGGAGGCCCTGGCCCGCTGGCAGGCGGTGCGCAGTGGGCCTGCCTGTCCGTCCGCGTGCCAGATCCGCGAGGCGAGCGAGCCCGCGTTGTTCATCGGCGAGCGGGGCCAGCGCATGACGGCCCAGGCCGTCTGGAAGGTGCTGCGCGAACGCAGCCTGCGCGCGGGGCTGGCAGCGCCGGTGCATCCGCACATGCTGCGTCACTCCTTTGCCAGTCATGTCTTGCAATCGAGCGGCGATCTGCGCGCGGTACAAGAGCTTTTGGGCCACGCCAACATCGCCACCACCCAGGCCTACACGCGCCTGGATTTTCAGCACCTGGCCCAGGCCTACGACGCGGCCCACCCGCGCGCGCGGCGCAAGCCTTAAGGCTGCCGTCGCGGGGCTGCTTCCCCAGCGACACGCCAATTGGCGTATGGACGATCGGGCCATCGCCTCTCGATAATTTCGGCTTGTTCATCGAAGGCTTTTCCCTCATGACGTCATCGTTGTGGCAACGCTCGGACGGTCAGTTACTCAAGACCCTGCGCGAACAAGCAGGTCTCGATCCGATCGTGCTGGCGCGCATGGGAACGATGACGGTGCAACAGCTACGAGGGCTGGAGGAGGGCGAGGGCGGAGCGTTCTACAGCCCCGAGATCAAGGCGCACATGGGGCGCAGTCTGCTGGCAAAGCTGGGGCATGTGGCAGCGCCGGTCATTCCTGAGGCTACCGTCCCCGAGTCCTTGCCTGTAGCAGCCCCCGTTTTGCCTGTGCCCGCGCCCGCACCCCCACCGGCGCCTGCTCTTGTGGCTTCGCCACCGGTCACCCTGCCCCCAGAGGCGCCCGCGCGTCTGCGGTGGCCGGCCTGGACGGTGTGGTCCGGCGCGGGGGTGCTCGCCCTCGCGGTGGTGTTTGTCACTCTGATCCGCTCACGGCCGGTGACGGCACCCACAACGGTGCCGACGGCGCAAGCCCTCGTGCCTGCGACCCTGGACACGCCGGCGGTCGCGGCTCCCACGCAGGCTGCGAGCGAGGCGGTGCCTGCCGCTCGCGCTCTGACCGCCGTCTCCGCGACGGCAGATCCGGCTTGCACCCCCAGCGACGCGCGAACTGGCCCCACCTACACCCCCAGCGAGCCGCGCAAGGTGGGCAACTTCGTGTATTTGGTGGCTGACAAGCCGATCAGCCTGTGCGTGGTGGATGCCTCGCAAAAGTCCACCCGCATCGCACTGGAGCCCGGCGTCGGCCGCACCGTGCCGGGTGCTGCGCCCTTCGTGGTGCGCGGCGAGCTGGCCCACCTGAAGATCTTTTTTCAGGGGGTGCGGGTCCAGACGGACGCCGGCGCAGGCGATCACGTGGTCTTGAACGAAGCGCCGCTGCGTTAACCGCCCGCACCCGCAGGCACCGCACTCAGCGCGTGTGCGGTGCGCCCCAGCGGCGACAATCCCCCGATGAAAACCATCCGCTTGAAGGAAGGCAAGGAGCGCTCGCTGCTGCGCCGCCATCCCTGGGTCTTTGATGCCGCGATCGCCAAGGGCGGCGGCGACCCCGGTGAGACCGTCCGCATCGAGGCCCACGACGGTCGCTTCCTGGCCTGGGCGTCATTCAGCCCCTCGTCCCGCATCCGCGCACGCTGCTGGAGCTTTGACGAGACGCAGCGCATCGACGCCAGCTTCCTCGCGCAACGTGTGCGCGGCGCCGTTCAGGCCCGCCAGCGCATGGCGATCGACAGCGACAGCCTGCGCCTGGTGCACGGCGAGTCCGACGGCCTGCCCGGACTGATCGTCGACCGCTATGGCGACACCCTGGTGGCCCAGTTCCTGTCGGTGGGTGTGGAGCGCTGGAAGGCGCCCCTGGCCGACGCCTTGCTGGCCGAGACCGGCCTGACGCGCCTGTACGAACGCTCCGACGCCAGCACCCGCCAACTCGAGGGGCTGGCGCCCGTCACGGGCTGGCTGCGCGGTGACGGCCCGGTCGAACTCACGCTGCGCGAGCACGCCTGGCGCCTGTCGCTGGACATCGCCGCCGGCCACAAGACCGGCTTTTACCTGGACCAGCGAGACAGTCGCCAGCGATTGAGCGACT
The DNA here is from genome assembly GCA_947455875.1 of Comamonadaceae bacterium. The sequence continues at coordinate 177 of CANGSD010000298.1, read as the reverse complement.
ACGTGCGCCGCCTGGGCCTGCAGCGCGTGCTCAATACCTACTGCTACACCGGGGGTTTCACCGTCGCTGCGCTGGTCGGTGGCGCCGCCCACGTGACCTCCATCGATTCGTCTGGGCCAGCCCTGGCCCGCGCGCAGGCCAACGTGGCCCTCAACGGCTTCGAGGCGAATCGCGCCG
>CANGSD010000297.1 GCA_947455875.1 Comamonadaceae bacterium | reverse complement strand
CCTCCCTCCCCGGCGAGGAGGCCGTGCGTGCCCTGCGAGACGAGAACGTCGCCCTCAGGGCCGCGCATTGCGCTCGACTGCGCGATGCCTGGGCCACGTTGGAATCGGGCGTGCGCCTGGCGCGCACACTGCCCAATGGCGAGCGCGAGGTGCTCGATGATGCGGCCCGCGCAGCCGAACGCCAGCGGCTGCAGGGCCTGCTGGCCAGCGACTGTCCAACGGGTTGAGGGCCACGCGCTCAGCGCGCGCGGGGCTTTTTCGCGAAGAGGCCGGCGCCGCGTGTGCCTTGCTTGACGAAGCGTTCGCGCCGCGCCACTTTGGGATCGACCTGCAAGGGGCGCAAGACTTCCACGCGATCGCGCTCACGCAGAGCCTGTGTAAGCGGTGCGTTCCGTCCCCAGACCGCCAGCGCCAGAGTCTGTCCGCGCAGCGCGGGATGCGCCTCGAACAGGCCACAACCCGTCAGGGCATCGGCCACCGTGGCCCCTGCGGGCAGCGTGACATCCCAGAGATCCACCTGGCGCGGGCCAGGGCTGTAGGCCACCGTCACCTGCAGCGAGGCCGCGGCATCAGCCATAGACCTGCTCGGCCCGCTTGACGAAGGCATCGACCAGGCTGCCAGCGATCTTGTCGAACACGGGTCCTACCAGGGCCGCCAGCGCGGCGCTGCGAAACGCGTAGTCCAACTGCAGTTCCACCTTGCACGCGCCCTCACCCGCCTGGCCCACCGGCAAAAAGCGCCAGTGGCCTTCGAGCTTGGAAAAGGGACCGTCCACCAGCCGCACATCGACTTGCCGACCGGGCGTGTGCTCGTTGCGGGTGGTGAAGGTCTGACGGATGCCGCCAAAGGAGATGCCCACCTGGGCCTGCATGCCCTGCGCGTCGCGCGCGAGCACGGCGGACCGGTCGCACCAGGGCAGAAACTGCGGGTACGCGTCGACGTCGGTCACCAGGTCGAACATCTGTTCGGCGCTGTACCAGATCAAGACGGTTTTATGAACGGATTTCATGGAGAATTGCGCACCCGCGGCGATTGTAGAGAGCTGCTGCGGGTCCCTCCCCCATGGCCACCTCCTCCAACACCCCCGCCCGCATCGCCGACAACAAGAAGGCGAGCTACAACTATGCCGTCGAAGAACGGCATGAGGCGGGCATGGTGCTGCAAGGCTGGGAGGTCAAGGCGCTGCGCGAGGGCAAGGTTCAACTGACCGACGGCTACGTCGTCATACGCGAGGGCGAGCTGTTCCTGATCGGATGCCAGATCAACCCGCTCAAGACCGCTTCCACCCATGTCTCCCCCGATTCGGTGCGCACCAAGAAGCTGCTGCTGAAAAAAGACGAGATCCGGCGGCTGATTGGCAAGGTCGAACAAAAAGGCTTCACCCTGGTGCCCCTGAACCTGCACTGGAAATCCGGCAAGGTCAAATGCGAAATCGCCCTGGCCAAGGGCAAGGGCGAACACGACAAGCGCGACACCATCAAGGAGCGCGAAGGCAAGCGCGAGGTGGAGCGCGCGATGAAGCAGCGCAATCGTTAAAGCGCGCCGGCCTCGCCCAGATCCCGCAAGGGGTGCGCATGCGGCGGCCACGGGTTGTCGAAGAACGGGGTCACCATCGCTGGCGTCACGTCCTCGATGCGCGCGGGGTTCCAACGCGGCGCATGGTCCTTGTCCACGGCCAGGGCGCGGATGCCCTCCACCGTCTCGCTCGCAGCGCCCGGTCGCAGGTGAAAGCAATGGCGCACCATGCCGCGCTCCATGAGCAGGTCATCGGCCAGGTTCATGTCGCGCGCGCGGCGCACCTGCTCCAGCACCACATGCAACATCAGCGGCGAGCGTTTGCGAAGTACGGCGGCGGTCTCGCGTGCCCAGTCACCGGGCGCGGCTTCCAGGGCCTGCACGATGGACGTCACATCCGGCAGGCCAAAGAAATGATCGATGGCCTCGCGATGCGGCGCCAGCTGCGTGTCGGGCGTGGCGGCGGCGCGTGCGCGCAGGTTGGCCAGACCGCGTGTGCCTTGGGTCGCCAAGGCATCCCACAACCCGGGCAGGTCGGCGCTGGCCACTACGCCATCGGCCAGACCGGCGCTCAGGGCTGCAGCGCCGTCGATCACCAGCCCAGTGAGTGCCAGGTATTCGCCCAGACGCCCCGGGCAGCGCGCCAGGAACCAGCCACCGCCGACATCGGGAAACAGGCCGATGGCCGTCTCTGGCATGGCCATCTTCGTGCGCTCGGTGGCGATACGCAGCGCGTGGGCCGCGCCGTGGCCCGCGATACCCATGCCGCCACCCATGACGATGCCGTCCATGAACACCAGATAAGGCTTGGGAAATTCGTGCACCAGATGATTGAGCGCGTATTCCTCGGTGAAGAAATCTTCGAGGGTCGGATCGCCCGCCAAGGCCGCCTGGTGGAAAAAGCGAATGTCACCGCCCGCACAAAACGCGCCGAAGGGTGCACCGCCCGTGGGGTGGGCCGGATCCTTGCCCATGCCGCGAATCGCCACGACCTCGACCTCGCTGCGGTCGGCCCAATCGAGCAAGACGCCGGTGAGGGCGCGCACCATCGGCAACGACAGCGCATTGAGCGCCTTGGGCCGGTTCAGGGTGATGAGGCCCGCGCGGCCCCGGATTTCGTAGTGGATGTCAGACATACGATCGCTTCCTTTGCGATAGGCGCTCAGACCACCTGCGAGCGGTTCAAGCCCGCTCGCGCCAGCCCAGTACTTCGTTGATCACCAGCGCACCGATCACCAGCGCGCCGCCTGCGAGCACTGTCGCTGCGGGCACTTCACCGGCCCCCACCCACGCCAGCAGGATCCCAAAAATCACTTCGAGCAGCGCCAGCAGGGAAATCTCAGGCGCCTTGAGCACCCGCGCGCAGATCACCGCCAGTGCGCAAGGAATCGCCAGTTGCACCAGGCCGAGAAAGGCCAGCAGGCTTACATCGAGCGCGGTGGCATGAAACGGGAAGGCCAGCGGCAAGGTCAACAGGGTCGACAGGCAGGCCCCGATCAGGACCGCCGGCAGCAGATCGACGCCCGGGCCCTGTGCGTTCTGGTTG
>CANGSD010000296.1 GCA_947455875.1 Comamonadaceae bacterium | reverse complement strand
GCTCACACGCCGCGCGCCCGGTCCTCACGGAATTGGCGCACGAAGGCCGCGAACGTGCCCGCCTCCAGCGCCTGCCGCACCTCTCGCATCAGGTTCAGGTAGTAGTGCAGGTTGTGGATGCTCGCCAGCATGGGCGCGAGCATTTCGCCACAACGCTCCAGGTGGTGCAGATAGGCGCGCGAGAAGCCGCCCGAGACCGTGCCATCGGCGGCCGTCGTGCCGCGGCAGGTGTAGCAGGTGCAGGTCTCGTCGACCGGCCGCTCGTCACTGCGGTGGCGGGCGTTGCGCAGTTTTAGATCACCAAAGCGGGTGAACAGGTGGCCGTTGCGCGCATTGCGCGTGGGCATCACGCAGTCGAACATGTCCACGCCCTGCGTGACGCCTTCGACCAGATCCTCGGGCGTGCCCACCCCCATGAGGTAGCGCGGCTTGTTGGCGGGCAGACGGTGCGGTGTGTGGGCCATCACCCGCAGCATGTCCTCCTTGGGCTCGCCCACGCTCACACCGCCCACGGCATAGCCCGGAAAGTCCATCTCCACCAGGGCATCGAGCGACTCCTGGCGCAGGTCCTCGAACATGCCGCCTTGCACGATGCCAAAAAGCGCGTTGGGATTCTCCAGCCGCGCGAATTCGGTCTTGCATCGCAGCGCCCAGCGTCGGCTCAATTCCATTGAGTGCCGCGCCTGCGCGTGCGTCGTGAGTTGGCCCTTGACCTCATAGGGCGTGCACTCGTCGAACTGCATCACGATGTCGCTGTTCAAGGTGGTCTGAATCTGCATCGAGATCTCGGGCGTGAGAAACAGCTTGTCGCCGTTCACCGGCGACGCGAACTTCACACCCTCTTCGCTGATCTTGCGCATCTCGCCCAGGCTCCAGACCTGAAAGCCGCCGGAGTCGGTGAGGATGGGTTTGTTCCACTGCTCGAAGCGGTGCAGTCCGCCAAATTGCTGCATCACGTCCAGGCCCGGTCGCATCCACAGGTGGAAGGTGTTGCCCAGAATGATCTGCGCGCCCATCTCCTGCAGCGAGCGCGGCGTCACGCCCTTGACCGTGCCATAGGTGCCCACCGGCATGAAGATGGGGGTCTGCACCACGCCGTGGTTCAGGGTCAGTGTGCCGCGGCGCGCGTGACCTTCGGTCTTGAGGACTTGGAATTCGAGCATGGTGCGAGATGAGATCGAGAGGGGGTGTGCCAGGGTCACCGCGGAACCGGCTTTGCTGGGCCGCTGGTGACGCCCCCCTGGGGGGGAGGCGGCCGCAGGTCGCTTCGGGGGGGTGCTTTTTCCAGAAGCATGGCGTCGCCGTAGCTGAAGAAGCGGTAGCGTTCTTCGATCGCGTGGCGGTAAAGGTTCATCACCTGCTCGTATCCCGCAAACGCACTCACCAGCATCATCAGCGTGGAGCGTGGCAGGTGAAAGTTGGTAATCATCAAATCGACCACGCGAAAGCCAAAACCCGGCGTGATGAAGATGCTGGTATCGCCCGTAGTTTGACCACTGGTGGCCCAGGATTCCAGTGTGCGCACCGTGGTCGTGCCCACCGCCAGAATGCGGCTGCCACGCGCGCGCGCTGAGGCAATGGCCTCTTGCGTGGCCAAGGGCACGTCATACCACTCGCTGTGCATCTGGTGCTCGGCGATGTTCTCGGTCTTGACCGGCTGGAAGGTGCCGGCGCCCACATGCAGGGTCACGCTGGCGCGCTCGACGCCGCGCGCCTGCAAATCGGCCAGCACCGCCTCGTCAAAGTGCAGGGCCGCCGTCGGAGCCGCCACCGCGCCGGGATGCTTGGCAAACACCGTCTGGTAGCGGCGCTCGTCGTCCGCCGTGTCCGCATGCGCGATGTAGGGGGGCAAGGGCACATGGCCGTGTGCGGACATCAAGGCATGCGGCTCGCCCGAAAAGCGCAGGCGAAACAGCGGGCCGTCTGCCTCGGGCCAGCGCCCGAGCAGCGTGGCCTCGAAGCCGCCGTCCATGCGCAGCACCGTGCCCACGGGCGGCTTCTTGCTCACTTTCATGTGGGCCACCACCTCATGGTCGGTTAGCACGCGTTCGACCAGCAGTTCGAGCTTGCCGCCGGTGGGCTTTTCGCCAAACAGGCGCGCCTTGATCACCTGCGTGTCGTTGAACACCAGCAGGTCGCCCGCGCGCAGCAGGCTGGGCAATTCACGAAAGATGCGATCGACCGGTTCGCCGCCCCGGCCATCGAGCAGGCGCGAGGCGCTGCGCTCGGCGGTGGGGTGCTGGGCGATCAGCTCGGGGGGCAGGGCGAAATCGAAGTCGCCGACGGTGTAGGTGCGCATGCTTGAGGGCTGGACTGGGCCCGTGCCAAGTGGGGGTTGAAGGACGAGGCAGAATTGTCCCATGCAAGGCAGCAAGCCCCTGTCCGCCCCTCAGAAGGCCCTGCGCAAGCTGGGTCTGGCGCGCGACATCGACCTGGCCCTGCACCTGCCCCTGCGCTACGAAGACGAGACCCGCCTGACCCACCTGCGCGAGGCGCGCGAGGGCGACACCGTGCAAATCGAGGGCACTGTCACCGCCAACGAGATCGCCTACCGCCCGCGCCGCCAGCTGGTCGTCACGCTCGACGACGGCACCGACACCTGCCAGCTGCGTTTTTTCAGCTTCTACCCCGCGCAGCAAAAAGCCCTGGCGGTCGGCACTCGCATCCGCGCCCGCGGCGAATTACGCGGCGGCTTGTTTGGCTGGCAGATGGTGCATCCGGTGTGCCGTCCCGCCCAGGGCCCGCTGCCCGAGGCACTCACGCCGGTCTATCCCACCGTGGCCACCTTGCCGCAGACGTATCTGCGCAAGGCGGTGCTCTCGGGCCTGTCACGCGCCGACCTGTCCGACACCTTCCCGCCGGGGCTCGCGGCGCGCCTGGGTCTGGATCCTGCGTGGGGCCTGCGCGAGACGCTGGAGTTTTTGCACCACCCCGGCCCGCGCACGCCCCTGGCCACCTTGGAAGACCGCAGCCATCCGGCTTGGCAGCGCCTGAAGGCCGAGGAGCTCCTCGCGCAGCAACTGTCGCAGTTGCAAAGCAAACGCGAACGCGATGACCTGCGCGCGCCG
>CANGSD010000295.1 GCA_947455875.1 Comamonadaceae bacterium | reverse complement strand
GTGCGCGCCCGCGCCGTGATCGGCGCCGACGGCGCCCGCTCGGAGGTGGCACGTCAGGCCGTCACGGGCGGCGACCCCATGCCTTGCGTTTTCGCGTATCACGAGATCGTGCGCAGGCCCGCCACCCTTCCCGAAGGCTACGACCCCACCCGCTGCGACGTGGTCTACGACGGCCGTCTCTCACCCGACTTCTATGGCTGGGTGTTTCCGCACGGCGACACCTTGAGTATCGGCACGGGCAGCGCCGACAAGGGCTTCTCCCTGCGCACCGCCACCGCCGCCCTGCGCGAGTCCTCCGGCATGGCCGGCGCCGAGACCGTGCGCCGCGAAGGCGCGCCCTTGCCGATGAAGCCGCTGGCGCGTTGGGACAACGGACGCGATGTGGTGCTGGCTGGCGACGCCGCAGGTGTGGTGGCCCCGGCTTCGGGCGAAGGTATCTACTACGCGATGTACGGCGGCCAGCTCGCTGCCGAGGCGGTGGGCGAGCTGCTCACCACGGGCCAGCCCGCTGCTTTGCGTCAGGCGCGCAAGCGCTTCATGAAGGCGCACGGCACGGTGTTTCGTGTGCTGGGAATCATGCAGTGGTTCTGGTATGGCAATGACCGCCGGCGTGAGCGGTTTGTGAAGATCTGCGAGGATGTGGACGTCCAACGTCTGACCTTCGAGTCCTACATGAACAAGCAACTGACCCGCCGCAGCCCGATGGCGCATGTGCGCATCTTCTTCAAGGACATGGCCCACCTGCTGGGGCTCGCGCGCGTGTGAGTGTCGCCAAGCCCTGGCTGCACTGGGTCATCGGTTCAGCCTGCGCAGTGGCGGTCTCCGGTACGGGCGGCGCGCTCACGCAGATCGGCCCCTGGTACCGCAACCTCGTCAAGCCCTGGTTTCAGCCACCCGACTGGTTGTTCGGGCCCGCCTGGACCCTGATCTTTGCGCTGTGCGTGGTGGCCGGCGTGGGCGCCTGGCGCGCTGCGCCTGATGCGCGCCTTCGCACGCAATTGATCGTGCTCTTTGCGCTCAATGGCCTGCTCAATGTGCTGTGGAGCCTGCTGTTTTTCTACCTACATCGCCCCGACTGGGCGCTGATGGAGATCGGCTTTCTGTGGCTGTCCATCCTGCTGCTGATCTGGCTGCCGGGGCGCTATCACCCGCGCCTGCGTCTGCTGCTGCTTCCTTATCTGGCCTGGGTCAGCTTCGCCTCGGCGCTCAATGCCGCCGTCGTCGCACTGAACGGGCCCTTCTGACAGATCCGGGACAATGACGTCCTTGGCCCTTTTTGCCTTCCGAGATTTCCAGTCCCTGCGTGTCCTCTTCCCCCGTCCCTGTTTCTGACGCCGCCGGTGGCACCGCGCCCGCCGACGCGCTGGCCATGACCCGTGCCGAGCGCCGCTCCAGTTTTTCGCTGGCGGCCATCTACGCCATGCGGATGCTGGGGCTGTTCCTGGTGCTGCCAGTGTTTGCGCTGGAGGCACCCAAATACCCCGGCGGCGACGACCCTGCCTTGGTGGGGCTGGCCATGGGCATCTATGGCCTCACCCAAGGCCTGCTGCAGTTGCCTTTCGGCATGGCCTCCGACCGTCTGGGGCGCAAGCGCGTCATCATCTTCGGTCTGCTGGTGTTCGCCGCCGGCAGCCTGCTGGCCGCCCTGGCCACCTCGCTGTCGATGCTGATCGTGGGTCGCTGCCTGCAAGGCGCGGGCGCGGTGTCGGCGGTGGTCACCGCGCTCTTGGCCGATCAGACCCGCGACGCCGTGCGCACCAAGGCCATGGCCCTGGTGGGTGCGAGCATCGGCCTCATGTTCGCGCTCTCGCTGGTGGCTGCGCCCGTGCTGGCGGCGCGGGTGGGCCTGGCGGGCTTGTTTGCGATCACGGCGGTCCTGGCGCTGTCTGGCGTGGCCATCGTGATCTGGGGGGTGCCGCCCGAGCCGCCCCACCGCGTCGCGCCGCCCCGCGGCAGCCTGCGTATCGTGTTGTCCCATGTGCCGACGCTGCGCCTGAACTTCGGCGTCTTCGTGCTGCACGGGGTGCTGCTGGCCATGTGGGTGGCCGTGCCCCAGATGCTGGTGGACGCCGGCCTGGACAAGGCCCACCACTGGTGGGTCTACCTGCCCACCGTGGCTGCGTCCTTCTTCATCATGGCCGGCACGCTGTTTCCGCTGGAGCGCCGCGGCTACCTGCGCGCGGTTTTTCTGTGCGCGATTGGCCTGGTGGCCCTGGTGCAACTGGGCCTGTCGGCCACCGCAGCAGCCGGCCCGACGCTGCTGGCCTTGACCGTTTTGCTGTTTGCGTTTTTCTGCGCCTCCAATGTGCTGGAGGCCTGCCAGCCCAGCATCGCCTCGCGCGCGGCGCCCCCGCAGGCGCGCGGCGCGGCAATGGGCTTCTACAACACGCTGCAGTCCCTGGGCTTTTTCGCCGGCGGCGCGCTCGGCGGTGTGCTCGTCAAGAGCGTGGGCGCCAGCGGCCTGTTCCTGGCCTGCGGCCTCGTCACGCTGGTCTGGCTGGCCCTGGCCTGGCCGATGGCCGCCATCGGGAAGCCGGGCGAGCAGGCCACATAATCGTCGCTTCTTCGGAGAAATCACCATGGCATCCGTCAACAAAGTCATCCTCATTGGCAACTGCGGCCGCGACCCCGAAATGCGCTACCTGCCCTCGGGTCAGGCCGTGGCCAACATCAGCATCGCCACTTCCACCCGCCGCAAGGACAAGACCAGTGGCGAGATGGTCGAAGACACCCAGTGGCACCGCGTCACCTTCTACGACCGCCTGGCCGAGATCGCCGGCGAATACGTCAAGAAGGGCCGCCCGGTCTATGTCGAGGGGCGTCTGAAATACGGCAAGTACACCGGCCAGGACGGCATCGAGAAAAACACCGTCGACATCATCGCCACCGAGCTGCAACTGCTTGGCGGCCGTGAAGGCGGTGGTGGTGGCGGCGGCGGAGATGAAGACGGCGCACCGCGTCGCGCCCCGGCCTCGGCCCCGCGCGCTGCACCGGCGGCCGCCCCGCGTGCACCTGCACGTCAGGCCGACCCGGGCGACCTCGACGACGACATTCCGTTCTGAACCCGTAC
>CANGSD010000294.1 GCA_947455875.1 Comamonadaceae bacterium | reverse complement strand
CTGTGGCCACCTTCGCGCGTGAGGTGCAGCTGTCCGTTTTCCAGCGAGAAGGGCACACCGAGCGATCGCAGCCACTCGATGCTCTCGGGCGCGTGTTCGACCACGAAGCGGGTGGCCTCGGGGTCGGACAGGCCGGCGCCGGCGATCAGCGTGTCATCGACATGGGAATCAAAGGTGTCGCCCTGGCCCACCACCGCGGCGATGCCGCCCTGGGCCCAGCCGCTGGAGCCATCGGACAGGGCGCGCTTGGTGATCACGGCCACGCGTTGCGTAGGGGCCAGGTGCAGGGCCGCTGACAGGCCGGCCAGGCCGCTGCCCACGATGACCACATCGAAATCCAGCGTCGCGCAGGCGTTCATGAAAAAGAAAGAGGCTCAGGCCGGCTGGTAGGCCAGGCGCACGTAAATGGGCGCGTAGGCCTCAGCCTGCGTGACTTCGATCAGCGTTTCCTTGGCCAGCTCCAGCATCGCGATGAAGGTCACGATCACGACGGGCATGCCACGCTGGACCTCGAACAGGTCTTCGAATTCGATGAACTTGCGGCCTTGCAGTTTGCGCAGCACGAGGCTCATGTGCTCACGCACCGAGAGTTCTTCGCGCGAGATCTTGTGGTGTTGCACCAGCTTGGCCCGCTTGAGGATGTCGCGCCAGGCTTCTTGCAGATCGACCACGCCCACATCCGGAAAGCGCGGTTGCAGCGATTGCTCGATGTACACCTGCGCGCGCAGCACGTCGCGTCCGAGTTGCGGCACTTCATTCAGGCGGGCGGCGGCCAGCTTCATCTGCTCGTATTCGAGCAGGCGGCGCACGAGCTCGGCGCGCGGGTCTTCGGGCTCCTGGCCCTCGGCCACCTTCTTGGGCGGCAGCAGCATGCGTGACTTGATCTCGATCAGCATGGCCGCCATCAGCAGGTATTCGGCGGCGAGTTCGAGGTTGCGGCTGCGGATCTCGTCGACGTACTGCAGGTACTGGCGCGTGACCCCCGCCATCGGGATGTCCAGGATGTTGAAGTTCTGCTTGCGAATCAGATACAGCAGCAGGTCCAGCGGACCCTCGAAAGCCTCGAGAAAGACCTCGAGTGCGTCGGGCGGGATGTACAGGTCTTGGGGCAGCGCGAACAGCGGCTCGCCATACAGGCGCGCCAGGGCCACCTGGTCGACGACCTCGGGCATGCCGGGCAGCTCGGGGGTGGCCGGCTCGGGCAGCGTCTCGAGAGGGGTGTCGGGAATCATGGGCCTCGCGGGACGGACGTCAGTGCTCGCCGCTGCCGTAGACGTAGGCCTTTTGGCGTACGCGCGCGGCCTGCCACTCGCTTTGCAGGCCGCGGTCCACCGATTTGTCCCAGAGCAGGGCGCGGCCCGCGCGCTGCTGCGCCTCGAGTTGGGGCCGCGTGGCCTTCAGATCGTCGATGAACTGGCTGACTTCCGAGTGGTAGTCGGGGCGGCGAAAGATGCGCAAAAGCAGGGACATGGTGAATCCTTCGAAGGGGCTGATTCTAACGACGCCACCCAGACGGGCTGGGGCAGGCTCAGGCGGCGAGCTCCTGCCCGAAGCCGGTGCGCGCCAGGGTGTCTTGCACCTGGGGCTGCAGGTTCTCCAGGCGCAGGGTGCCGCCTTTTTGCTGCACCGCTTTGTGCAACTGGCGCAAGGCATCGACCCCCGTGGCGTCCAGATACACCAGTTGCAAGGCATCGAGCACCACCTGGGGCGCCTCGGGCCCGTCCTCGACGGCCTGGACCGCTGCATCCAAGTGCACGATGGCGCCAAAGAACAAGGAGCCCACGAGTCGCAAGCGCAGGGATTCGCTCGCCTCGGGGGGCACACGCTCGACCCGGAACTGCGCGCCCATATTGCGTATGAACAGCGCGCAAGCGACCAACAGGCCCACCTGCAGGGCCACGGTCAGGTCAAACACCACGGTGAGGAAAAAAGTGCCGAGCATCAGCAGGCGGTAGGGGCCGCCTTGCCTGCGCAGGTGCGCGAACTCGCGCCACTCACCCATGTTCCAGGCGATGAACAGCAAGATGCCTGCGAGCACCGCCATCGGCACATGCAGGGCCAACGGCGCGGCCAGCAGCACGACGCCCGCGAGCACCACGGCGTGGGTCAGGCCCGCCACCGGGGTGGTGGCGCCGGCGCGCACATTGGTCACGGTGCGGGCGATGGTGCCGGTGACCGGCATGCCGCCGAAGAAGGGCACCACCATATTGGCCACGCCTTGCGCCATGAGCTCCTGGTTGGAGTCGTGCCGCGGCAGGCCGCTGACCTGGTCGGCGATGCGTGCACACAGCAGGGATTCGATGGCGCCGAGCAAGGCAATGGTGAGCGTCGGGGTCACCAACTGCTTGACCGTCTCCCAGCTGAAAGCGGGCAAGGCAAACGCGGGCAGGCCCTGGGGCAGGGCGCCAAAACGCGAGCCGATGGTCTCCACGGGCAGCTGCAGGGCCCAGGCCGCGAGCGTGAGGGTGACCAAGGCCACGATGGGCGCCGGCAGGCGCGCGCCGACCACGGCCGCACTGCGAACCAGGGGCAGGTCCAGGGCGGGCAGTTGCGGGATCTGCCGAGCCCACAGGCGCGGCCACAGCCACAGACCCGCCACACACAGGGTGCCTAGCGCGAAGGCCGTGGGATTGAAGGTGTGCAGGTGGGAACCCAGCACCTGGACCTGATGGAAGAAATCGGCGGGCATCTTCGCCACCGACAGACCCAGCCAGTCCTTGACCTGCGACAGCGCGATCAGCACCGCGATGCCGTTGGTGAAGCCGATCACGATGCTCACAGGCACGTGGCGCACGAGATTGCCCAGTCGCAGCAGACCCAGAGCGAATAACAGCACGCCGGCGCAGGCGGTGGCGATCAGGAGGTTGGCCAGGCCATGGCGCTCCAAGATCCCGTAGACGATCACGATGAAGGCCCCCGCCGGCCCGGCGATTTGCACGTTGGAGCCTCCCAGGAGCGAGACGATCAGTCCGCCGATGATGGCGGTCCAAAGGCCCGCTTCGGGAGTGAGTCCGGAGGCGATGGCAAAGGCCATGGCCAAGGGCAGGGCGACGATGGCAACGGTCAGGCCCGCG
>CANGSD010000293.1 GCA_947455875.1 Comamonadaceae bacterium | reverse complement strand
TGCATGCCCGGGGCGCAAATCACCGAGCAGCTCGACGAGCAGACCTACAAGGGGCTGGTGCGCACGCGCATCGGCCCGGCCTCGATGAATTTCACCGGCCAGGTGCAAGTGCTGGAGAGGGACGCCGCCACCCGCACGCTGCGGATGCTGGGCAAAGGGGGCGACACCAATGGGTCGGCCGCCACCATGAACCTGACCGCCCGCATTGAGCCCGGCGCGTCCGACGCCGTGTCGGTGCTGGCCGGCGAAACCACGGTCACCGTCAGCGGCAAGCTGGCGCAATTTGGCGGCCGCTTTCTGGTGCCGGTGGCCGAGTCCATGCTGGACGCCTTCGCCAAGCAGTTTTCACAGCAAGCCGCTGCGCGCGAGGTGGCTGCCGCCCCTGCAGCGGATCCTAGGCAGGCGGCCACGCAGCCTGCGACACCGGCCGATCCCGCGCCCGCATCCGCGCCGACCGCGCTCAGTGTCACATCGCTGGTCTGGGCCGCGATGCGTCACTGGTGGTCGGGATTATTTGGCGCGCGTCGCTGAGGTGCCCCAGATGGCTTCCCACTCCTGCCCCACCATGTCCGTCTCGCGCCCGTCGGTCTCAAAGAAGCGGTTGGGAATCTGGAACATCGCCAGGAACAAGCCGCCCTTGGGCGACCAGGCGCTGTGGCGGCTGCCCGCAGGGCGCCAGATGAACTGGCCGGCCGTGCACTCGACGCCCGTATCCGGACCCGTCTGGTCCACCAAGTGGCCCTCGATCACCCAGGTCTGCTCGATCGCCACGTGTTCGTGCTCGGGCAGCACCGAACCCGGCGCCATGCGCACGAGCGACGTCGCCAAACCACTGGCACGGTCAAACAACAGCGGCTTGGCCACGATGCCCTCAAAGCGCGTGGGATGCCACTCCAGGGCATCGACATCCACCAAGCGGGAGGCCAAGGGGGCCAGCGCCGCGTGGGCAGAAACATGGGGCGTTACGGCAGTCGTCATGGCAGCTCCTCGTGATCGTGATTCAGGGAAGGTTCATTCTCCAAGAAAAAAGGCGCCGCCGTCGGGCACTCATCCGCAGCGCATGCGCCGCCGGCGGGCCGGGAATGTCCTATGGCTCAGCGGATAAGCCTGCCGCAACATGACCGAGCCTTGCGCACGGTCCCCCTTTGACCGCATGACTGATTCAACAGGAGACACCATGAAGAGCTTTCAATCGAAATGGATGAAACGGGCGGGTACCGCCCTGGCCCTGGCCGCCGCCGCAATGGTCGGCACCGCCACGGCGCAAACCAAAGGCCCGATCCGCATCGGCGTGCTGGCGCCCATCACCGGACCGCTGGCCACCCCCGGCGCCGAGATGGTCGATGGCATGAAGATGTTCTGGGAGATGAACAAGTACACGGCCGGCGGACGCAAGATCGAGCTGGTGACCGCCGACACCACCTGCAACCCCGACCAAGCCCTCACGCAAGCGCGCCGCCTGGCCCTGCAAGAGAAGGTCCACTTCCTGATCGGCCCCCTGTGCGGCCACGAAGGCCCGGCCGTCGCGCAGGTCAGCAAGGAAACCGGCATTCCGCTGGTGCTCGACCCCGCCGGTGCAGACACCAACACCAAGTGGGACCGCACCCCCAGCGTCGTGCGCACCGCCGTGTCCGCCAGCCAGATCAGCCACCCCTTCGGTGACTATCTCTACAAAGAACTGGGCGCGCGTAACGCCACCTTCATCGGCTCGGACTACACCTGGGGCCATGAGGTCGCTGGCGGCATGATCCGCACCTACAAGGAGCTGGGCGGCAAGGTCAACAAGGTGATCTGGGCGCCCCTGGCCACCACCGACTACGGCGCATCGCTGGCCGCCATTCCCGCCGACAGCGATGCGGTGGTCGTGGCCCTGGCCGGTGTGGCCCGCATCCGCTTCTTCGAGGCCTGGTACAACTTTGGCTACGACAAGAAGTTCAAGCTGCATGGCGGCTACTGGTTGCACGAAGACGCCATCCCGCAGATCGACGCACGCGCGGTCGGCCTGATCTCCAACTCGGTGCATTACGTGGCCGGCATCGACACGCCCGAGAACAAGGCCTTCGTGGATGACTACGCTCGCCGCTACAAGAAGCTGCCCTCGTGGTTTGCCGAGTCGGCCTACACCTCGGGCCTGTGGACCAAGGCGGCCATCGACTCGATCAACGGCAACGTCGAAGACCGCGCCGCCTTCCTCAAGGCGATGCGCACCGTGCAAGTCAAGGCCCCGCGCGGCCCGCTCAAGCTCGATGCCTACGACAACCCGATCCAGAACGTCTACATCACGCGTCTCCAGAGGGTCAAACACCCGATCCTGGGCGATGTCCTGATGAACATCCCGGTGAAGACCTACCCGGCGGTGTCGCAGTTCTGGACCGACAAGCCCGAGGACTTCCTCAAGCGCGGTCCGTACAAGCCTTAAGCCCCGTACGGATTCTTGTGTGAGTTGGCTCTCCGCCCCATGGGCGGGGAGCTTTTCGGGTCTCGCCTATGAACAGTTTCATCCTCCAAACCTTCAACGGCATTTCCTATGCGGCCTTGCTGTTCCTGCTGGCCAGCGGCTTTACCTTGACCTTCGGCTTGATGCGGATCGTCAACATGGCGCATGGCTCGTATTACCTGCTCGGTGGCTACATCGGCTTGGTGGTGGCCAAGACCACCGGTAATTTCGCACTGGCCTTGCTGGCCGGTGGCGCAGCGGGGGCCCTGCTCGGATTTGTCGCCGACAAGGTGCTGATCAAACGCACCGGCGAGGACCACCTCGCGCAAGTGCTGATCACCACCGGTCTGGCCTATGTGGTGGGCGACCTGGCCCTGAAGGTCTGGGGCGGTGATGCGCAAAAGCTGCCCATTCCCATGATGATGCGCGGTGTGGTGGAGCTGCCCGGCGACATCGTGTATCCCGTGTTCCGTTTGTTCCTCACCTCGGTCGGTGTGCTGGTGGCCGTGCTGCTGTGGATCCTGTATCGCAAGACCCAGATCGGCGCCGCGATCCGTGCGGGCGTCGATGACCGCGAGATGGTCAGTGCCACCGGCATTCATGTCGACCGCCTGTTCATCATCGTGTCCGCGCTGGC
>CANGSD010000292.1 GCA_947455875.1 Comamonadaceae bacterium | reverse complement strand
CGGGGCCGGGGCCGGGGTGGGCGGTGGCGCAGCTTGAAGCACGGGCGCAGGAGCCGGTGCAGGGGCCGCAGCCACCACGACAGGCGCCGGGGGCGGCGGTGGTCGCACGACAGCGACCGGAACCAGGTTGCGGTTACCGGTCACGGTGACGTGATGGAGCATTTGCGGCGCCGACTTGAACTTGTCGTTCAGGAATTCCTGGGCGCACTGCTGCACTTCGGCCATCGAGACCGCGCCCGAGGCATCGCGGTCACGCGCCCGCCCCAGAAGGCAATCGCGCACGCCCTGCGTGGCCATGCCGCCCTTGCCGGCTTCGTCGTAGCTGACCTCGTTGGCGCGCGACGAGGTGATTTGCACGAAGTTCTCGCCCAGCGCACCCAGGCGGGTGGAGGCGTCCAGCAGGCTGCGCGTTTGCAGGTTGCTGGCGGCGCAGGCGTCTTCGCCCGCACCGGCTTTCAGGAAGAACTTGGCGGTGAACTTGCCCTCGGCGATCGAGCGCGTGGCCGCACGGCGGGTGGAGACGCCCTCGGAGTGGCAGGCATCGAACATCACGATGACCTTGTCGGCCACTTCGCTCATACGGCGCGTGCGTTGCGCGATCTCGTCGTTGGTGAGCGTCTGGCCGTCGTAGGCAAGCAAGCCTTCCTTGCAGCCCGTGTTCTTTTCCATCCAGCGGGTGCCGTGGCCCGAGAAGTAGACCAGCACCCGGCCCCCTTCGTTGACGCCTTGCCCGAGGGTGTCGAGCGCGCGCAGGATGCCGGCCTTGGTGGCCTGTGCGTCGCGCAGCACGTTGATGCGCTGATCGGGGATGCCCATGGCCCGGGCGATGGTGCGTGCGCTGTCGACGTCAAAGGGCACGCCGTCGAGCGCCGGGATTTGCGGCGGCCCATAGTTGGCGATGGCGATGATCAGCGCGCTGCGCGAGGCACGCTCAGGCCCGGCGGCCTGCGCCGCGCCGGCCCAGATCGCCAGGCTGGCGAGCAGGCCCAGGGCGCCGAGCGCTCGGGCCAAGGGTCGAGAAAGCCCGCTTAGGAGTGCATGCATGTTGACTACTTTAGAAGGATTCGTGGACGGATTTAGCGGCCAGAGGAGAACTGACCATAATGGGCGTCAAATTGACACGATCTTAATCAAGAGTCAAATGTCCATGGTGGATTCAATCTCAATGCGGGCGCGCCAGAAGGCGGCGGCCTGCCTGGCCCTCCTGTGCGGCTTGTGGGGTGTGACCGCCTTGGCCCAGTCGCCTGCCCGGACCGAAGCCGCGAGCGCGCGCCTGGAGGCCCTGCAGGCGGCCACGGTGGGCATCGAGGCGCGGGCCATCGACGACGCCCCCTCCGTGCGCACCCTGGGCCGACAGCGCGAAGGCACCGGCATCGTGATTGCGCCGCAGGGGCTGGTCTTGACCATCGGTTACCTGGTGCTGGAGGCCGAGACCGTCGAAGTGGTCACCCGCGACCAGAAGCGCATTCCGGCCCAGGTCGTCGCCTATGACTACGTCAATGGCCTGGGCCTGCTGCGCCCCCTGTTCCCCCTGGCCGGTGTGACGCCGGTCAAGTTGGGGTCGGCGGCCGCAGTGGCCAAGGGCAGTCCGCTGCTTTTCCTCACGGGCACCGCACCGCGCCAAGCCGGCGCGGTCCGTCTGATGGACACGCGTGCCTTCACCGGTTATTGGGAGTACCACCTCGAGTCGGCCCTCTACACCGCCCCCATGGTCTTGAACCACTCCGGCGCGGGCCTGTTCAACATGGCCGGCGAGCTGGTGGGCGTGGGGAACCTGGCGATGCGCGATGTGATGCCGGACGGCAGCCCCAGCCTCTTGCCTGGCAATCTGTTTGTGCCGGTCGACGTACTCGAGCCGGTGCTGGACGAACTCCTCAAGACCGGCCTGAATCCCCAGGGCAAGCGGCCCTGGCTCGGTATCAACGCCATTCCCCAGGGCGGCGCGATCCGCATCACCCGCGTCAACCCCAACAGCCCCGCCGAAGCGGCCGGTCTACGCCCGGGTCATTGGGTGATCGCAGTCGATGGTGAGCCGGTGCAATCGCTCGAGGCGTTTTACAAGCGAGTCTGGTCCCGCGGCTTGGTCGCGGGCGCCATTCGACTGGGTGTGCGCGAAGGCAATTCGGTTCGGGTGCTCGAGCTTCCAATCCAGGACCGCAGCGACGTCGTCGCTCGGCCCAAGGGAATCTAAGCGGTGACGCGCCGCGCTGATACAGGCCGCGTCCTGGCCGGCCTGGCCCTGGTCTTGGCGATCGCGGGATGCGACGACGCCAGTTCGCCGCCCGCAGACCATGCGAGTTTCAAAGGTCACCCCCCCAAGGTGCGTGTGCACATGATCAGCCGCGATCTGTCGCGAATCATCGGCGAGCGTGGCTATGCCGAGTTGGTCGAGTCCCTGGAGCAGCAGGAGCGCCTGGAGACCAACGCGCGTTTGCAGCAACGTGTCGAAGTGATCGCCAATCGCCTGGTGCGTCAGGCCATTCAGGCCTATCCCTTCAGCCAGGACTGGTCGTGGGAGCTTCGCATCATCAAGGACGACGAAATCAACGCCAGCTGTATGCCTGGCGGGAAGATGACCTTGAACACGGGGCTGCTGGCGCTGACGCGCATGGACGAACACAAGGTGGCCACGGTGCTTGGGCACGAGATCGCCCACGCCTTGCTGGAGCACGGACGCGCCTCCATTGGTCGCGGCGCGGTCACCCTGGGCACGCTGCAGGCCATGGCCCAGAGCTTCAAGATGGGGCAGCTGCGACTGAACACACTGGTGGAGAGCATGGAGCGGGTGACCTTGCCCCTGGAGCGGGAACATGAACGCGAGGCCGATCTCCTGGGTATGCAGCTGATGACGCGTGCCGGCTATGACCCTGTACGCGGTGCCAGCATCTGGGTCGACATGAAGGGTGACGAGCCCGCGCCGCGTCTGGCCCAGCGCCTGGAGCCCTATCTGTCGTCTCACCCTACGAGCGGTGAGCGCCTGACGAACTTGACCGAAATCGCCCGCGTGTTGGCGGCGCCCGCAGGGCCTGCGCGATGACGCCGACCGTGCCCGCTCCGACCACACCCGCGTACGACCTGGCCCTGGGCCGCTGT
>CANGSD010000291.1 GCA_947455875.1 Comamonadaceae bacterium | reverse complement strand
GTGCGCTCCGCGCTCGATGCACAGATCAACGAACTGGCCGGCAACGAGCCCAAGCTGATCGAGCAGTTCAAGGCCACCGGCATTCCGGTTCGCACGGCCAACCGCGCGGACGCCGAGGCGGTGGTGGCCGAGTACGACAAGATCTGGCTGCCCAAGGCACCGATCCTGGCCGAACTGCGCAAAGCGGGTCAAAGCATCTAAGCCCACGAGACTCGATTCATGTCCGCTTCTATTTTTTCGGGCGTCATCCCGGCGCTCATGACCCCCTGCGGGGCCGACCGTCAACCCGACTTCGATGCACTCGCGCGCAAGGGGCGCGAGCTGGTCGATCTCGGGATGAACGCAGTGGTCTACTGCGGGTCCATGGGCGACTGGCCTTTGCTCTCGGACGAACAGCGCATGGCAGGCGTCGAGCGTCTGGTCAAGGCGGGGGTGCCGGTGATCGTCGGCACCGGCGCACAAAACCCTGCACGTGCGGCGGCGATTGCCGCCCACGCGCAGCGCTGTGGCGCCGGCGGCTTGATGGTGATTCCGCGTGTGCTCTCACGCGGAAGCTCGATCGCGGCGCAGCGCGCGCACTTCGAGGGCATCCTCGCAGCCGCCCCCGCCCTGCCTGCGGTCATCTACAACAGCCCCTACTACGGCTACGAAACCAAGGCTGATCTTTTCTTCGAGTTGCGCCGTCGCCATCCCAACCTGATCGGCTTCAAGGAGTTCGGTGGGGCCGCCTCGCTGCGCTATGCCGCCGAACACATCGTGGGCGAGGACGCGGGCGTCTCGCTGCTGGTGGGCGTGGACACGCAGGTCTTTCACGGCTATGTCAATTGCGGCGCGGTGGGCGCCATCACCGGCATTGGCAACGTGCTCCCGCGCGAGGTGCTGCACCTGGAATCCCTGTGCCGCCAGGCGGCGGCGGGCGATGCGAATGCGCGCGCCCGGGCCCTGGCGCTGGACCAGGCGCTGGGCGTGTTGTCTTCGTTCGACGAGGGCGTCGACCTGGTGCTGTACTACAAGCATCTGATGGTGCTCGAAGGCAACGCCGAGTACACGCATCACCTCAATCCCACCGACAGCTTGACGCCGGGCCAGAAACGCTACGCCGAGCAGCAGCTGGCGCTGTTCAAGTCCTGGTATCGGCAGTGGTCGGCGGCGTAAGCCCGTCGACCGCCAGCGCGGCCTCGCGGCCGCGCGCCATGTTCACCTTCACCAGCAGAATCAGTCCCGCCACAAACAGCACGGCGGTCGACAAGATCGCCACCCGCTGGTTGCCGCCAGCCGCCCAGGTGATCGCCCCGTAGCTCAGGGGGCCGATGATGGCGGCTAGCCGCAGGGCCACCGACCACAGGCCATAAAACTGCGCCAACTGCCGCGGCGGCGCGAACAGCCCCGCCATCGCCCGGCCCGCCGACTGGCTCGACCCCATGCAGATACCCGCAATCGCAGCGGCCCACCAAAAGCTCCCCTTGGAGGTGCTCAGCGCCGCGATCACGCAGGTCAGGATCCACCCCACCAGCGTGCTGCCCAAGGCCAGCTTGTGGCCGATACGGTCTTGCAGATAGCCCCAGGCCAGCGCGCCGGCCGCCGCCGCCGCATTGAGCGCGAAGATCAGCACCATCGTCTCCTGCGGCTCAAAGCCGATCACCTGCTCGGCGTAGATCGCAGCCAGCGAAATCGCCACCGCCACCCCGCCCTGGTAGCACACCGCACACGCCATCAGCCACATGAAATCCGGATGCTGGCGAGCCTGGGCAAAGGTGGCCTTCAGGCGGGCCCAGCTCGCGCGCAGACCCTGCTCCTGCACGGCCTGCGGATTGGGCTGCGCATGCTCCTTGAGCAGCCAGAACGTGAGCAAGGACGCCCCGCCGTACATGCCCGCGGTGATCAACAGCGTCACCGGCACGAACTCGGACGCGGGGATGCCCTGCCCCTGCGCCCACAGCACATACGCCAGGCACAGACCCAGCGTGAGCATGCCGCCGACATAGCCCAGACCCCAGCCCCAGCCGCTGACCTTGCCCATGGCCTCGGGCCGCGCCAGCTCGGGCAGAAAGGCCGCGGTGAGCGACTCGCCCCAGGCGTAAAAGGTGTTGGAGATGATGATGCCCACGATTGCCCAGGCCACCGCCCCCGGCCCGACCGCAGCCAGGGCCACGGTGCTGAGCACGCAGCCCACGGTCACCATCGCCAACAGCCGCTTCTTGGCCGCGCGCTGGTCGGCCCAGGCGCCCAGGCTGGGCATGGTCAGCATCACGATCGCGTAGGACACGCTCAAAGCCGCTGTCCAGGCGAAGGTGGCCCAGGCCGCCTTGCCGGCGATGCCGCCGACGAAGTAGGCGGCGAACACGGCGGTGATGACCACCGTGGTGTAGCCCGAATTGGCGAAGTCGTACATCGCCCAGCCGAACACCTCGCGGCGGCGCACGCCGGGGTTCAGGGTGCGATCAGAAGGGGAAGAATCGGAGGAGAAAGCCATGCCGCCAGCATAGCGGAGCGCTCAGCCGATACGGGAGGGGGCGCGAGCGCGCGAGGGATATCAGTGCAGGTGACGCGGGCGGCGTCCGCCGCCGTGGCTGCCGCCGGAGCCGCCGCCACTGCCCCGGGGGGGCTTGCCCAGCTCGAGCGAGCTGACCAATTCATCAAAGCGCTGGCTGAAGAGGCGATCGATCTCGGTCACCACCCCGCCCAGTTCGGCGCCGTCGAAGTGGCGCTCCATCAGGTGCACCACATCCTCGACCAGCAGGTCGCGCTGCACCTGCATGATGGCTGCGGGCGTGGGGCCAACAAACAGCATGACGAAGTCGTCGCGGGCCTGGGCCTCGGGCGGCTCTTCCTCTTCGTCGAATTCGGTGTCGTAGAAGGTGACCTCGAGCGCGGCGCCTTGCGCAGCGAGCTCGTTGAGGTTCATGCACATCTCGTCGAGCGCCTGGCGAAAGTCCTCGTTGCCAGGAATCGTCCAGCACAGGGTCAGCAGGTGCTGGGTGGCGTCGAAACGGATGCCGGGCTCTTCCTCGTAGGCGCTCTCGCTGGCGTCGGCCAGGGACTTGGCGCCCGCGTACTTCCACAGGGGCTTGAGGGCGTCCTGAATCTGGGCGAAACCCACGTC
>CANGSD010000290.1 GCA_947455875.1 Comamonadaceae bacterium | reverse complement strand
GGCGGTGACGACGTTCATCCAGTGGTCGCGACCGTTTTGCGCGAAGGGGATGATGTGCTCGCGTGTGAGTTCGGATTCGTGGTGCTGGCAGCCGCAGTAGGCGCAGGTGTTGCGGTCGCGGGCAAAGAGCTTGCTATTGGCGAGGCCGGGCTTGAGATCAAAGGGGTTGATGTTGGGAACGCCCTTGGTGCCGATGATGCTGCTGACCGCAATGACAGACTGCTCGCCGGTAGCGGCGTTGTGGCCGCCGCGAAAGACCGCCACCTGCGCACCTACCTCCCAGCGGACCTGGTCGGCGGCGTAATGCAGCACGGCCTGTTCGAGCGAAATCCAGGACTGCGGCAGTCCCTGGGCAGACAGCTTCAACACCTTCAAGAGACTTCTCCTTGAACGACGCGAACCACGGAACAACTTAGCCCTGACAATATAACCTCATTCCACGACGGCGAACCTCCCTGGCCGCAGGGGGCGCAGGCCCCGGCCGCCATCCAAACAATATCCATCGCGATGCAGATTTTTCGCGGCTTCCACCACCCGGACATCGCAACGGCTTGCGCTCTGACCATCGGCAATTTCGATGGCGTGCACCGGGGCCACCAGGCCATGCTCGCTCTTTTGAATAACGAGGCGCGCCACCGACGGGTGCCCAGCTGCGTGTTGACGTTCGAGCCGCACCCACGCGATTACTTCGCCGGTGCGCTGCGCAAGCCCGAACTGGCGCCCGCGCGCATCGCCACGCTGCGCGACAAGCTCACCGAGCTGGCGGCCTGCGGCGTGGCGCAATGCGTGGTGATGCCCTTTGACGAGCGCCTGTCCAGCCAGCAGCCCCAGGCCTTCATCGACGAGGTGCTGGTGCAGGGCCTGGGCGTGCGCTATGTGCTGGTGGGCGACGACTTCCGATTCGGCGCGAAGCGCAGCGGCGACTACGCGATGCTCGATGCCGCCGGGGCTGCAGCGGGCTTCGATGTCGCCCGCATGAACAGCTACGAGGTGCACACGCTGCGCGTGTCCAGTTCGGCGGTGCGCGACGCCCTGGCGCGTGGCGACATGCAGGCCGCCGCCACCTTGCTCGGGCGCCCCTACAGCATCAGCGGCCATGTGGTGCACGGGCGCAAGCTGGGACGGGATCTGGGCTTTCGTACCCTGAACCTGCGCTTTTCGCACTGGAAGCCTGCCGCCAGCGGCATCTTCGCCGTCCATGTGCACGGGCTGGATGCCGCGCCCCTGGAGGGCGTGGCCAATCTGGGGATTCGCCCCTCGCTGGATCCCAACGATGTCAATGGCGGACGGGTGCTGCTGGAGACCCATTGTCTGGACTGGCCGGCCCACCTGGGCGCCGAGGGGGCCTACGGTAAAATCGTGCGGGTGGACCTCCTGCACAAATTGCACGACGAACTGAAGTACGAGAGCCTGGACGCCCTCACGTCCGGCATCGCCCGCGACTGCGATGACGCACGGGGCTTTTTCGCGTCCACCCGCCGCCAGACCACGCGCGATCGAATTTAGCGACCTGCCCGCCCGTTCGCCGCCCTTCGACAGGCTCAGGGCGAACGACTGCAGGACCTGCTGCCCCCGCAGCCCCCTCCCCCGCACTGTTCGGGCTGAGCTTGTCGAAGCCCCCCGAAACGCACCGCCATGTCCGATCCGAAGAACAACGCCCCGGCGACCGATTACCGCGCCACGCTCAATCTGCCCGACACACCATTCCCGATGCGCGGCGACCTGCCCAAACGCGAGCCGGGTTGGGTGGCCGAGTGGGAGGACCAGGGCCTGTACAAGCGCCTGCGCGAAGCGCGCTGCGGCCACGAGAAGTTCGTGCTGCACGACGGCCCGCCTTATGCCAACGGGCAGATCCACATGGGGCATGCGGTCAACAAGATCCTCAAGGACATGATCGTCAAGTCGCGTCAGTTGAAGGGCCTGGACGCGGCCTACATCCCGGGCTGGGACTGCCACGGCCTGCCGATCGAGAACGCGATCGAGAAAAAGCACGGACGCAAGCTGCCACGCGACGAGATGCAGGCCAAGAGCCGCGCCTTCGCCACCGAGCAGATCGCCCTGCAAATGGCCGACTTCAAGCGCCTGGGCGTGCTGGGCGACTGGGACCACCCGTACCGCACGATGGACTTTCGCAATGAGGCCGACGAGATCCGCGCCTTCAAGCGGGTGATGGAGCGAGGCTTTGTGTACCGGGGCTTGAAGCCGGTGTACTGGTGCTTTGACTGCGGCTCCTCGCTGGCCGAGTTCGAGATTGAATACGCCGACAAGAAGTCGCAGACGCTGGATGTGGCCTTCGAATCCGATGACCCGAAGGCCCTGGCCAGCGCCTTTGGCCTGACCGCATTGCCAGGGGAAGCGAAGCCGGCCTTTGCCGTCATCTGGACCACCACCGCCTGGACGCTGGCAGCCAACCAGGCCCTCAACCTCGGCCCCGAGATCACCTACGCCTTGGTGGACACGCCCAAGGGCTTCCTGGTGCTGGCTGCGTCCCTGGTGGACAAGTGCCTGGCCCGCTATCAGCTCGATGGCACCGTAGTGGCCACCGCCCCGGGCAAGGCGCTGGGCGGATTGAACTTCCGCCACCCGCTGTACGACGTCGACGCCGGTTACCGGCGCCTCTCGCCCGTCTACCTGGCCGACTACGCCACGGACGCCGACGGCACCGGCCTCGTGCACTCGTCACCCGCTTACGGCGTGGACGACTTCAACAGCTGCATGGCCCACGGCTTGCACTACGACGACATCCTCAACCCTGTGCAGGGCCACGGCAGCTACGAACCCGAGCTGCCCCTGTTCGGCGGCGAGAACATCTGGAAGGCCGTCCCGCGCATCCTCGAGGTGCTGGGCACGGCCAACCGCTTGATGGCCACCGAGACCATCACCCACAGCTACCCGCATTGCTGGCGCCACAAGTCGCCGGTGATCTACCGCGCGGCCGCCCAGTGGTTCATCCGCATGGACGAAGGCGAGGGCATCTTCACCACTGACAAGGCGCCCGCCACCTTGCGCCAGATGGCGCTCGAAGCCATTGAGCAAACCCGCTTCTACCCCGAGAACGGCCAGACCCGATTGCGCGACATGATCGCCAACCGGCCCGACTGGTGCATCTCGCGCCAGCG
>CANGSD010000289.1 GCA_947455875.1 Comamonadaceae bacterium | reverse complement strand
GGTAGGCGGAGGGCCCCGTGGGGCCGCGCGCGAAGGCGCTGCGGACCGTCGGGAGGAGCCTGCCGCCCCCACCCGTGCAGCGCGCCCGGTCGGAGAAAAACTTGGAGAGAACTCCGGAGAAAGACTAGACCCTCGACCCTACGTTTCACCTACTCGGAGACAGATGAAGAGCGCGCATCCCCACGCCCCAGCCGTCGCAGCACCCACTGACCCAAGTCGTCGATGTAGGTGAACACCACCGGGATCACCAACAGGCTCAACACCGTCGACGTGATCAAGCCGCCGATCACTGCGATCGACATCGGTGAGCGAAAACTCGGATCGGCCGCGCCCCACCCGATGGCAATCGGCAACATGCCAGCACCCATCGCGATGGTGGTCATGATGATGGGCCGCGCGCGCTTGTGGCAGGCATCGAGCAAGGCATCGAAGCGGCTCATGCCGTGATCGCGCCGCGCCACGATGGCGTATTCGACCAGCAAGATGGAGTTCTTGGTGGCGATCCCCATGAGCATGATCAACCCGATCAGCGAGGGCATGGAGAACGATTTCTGCGCCAGCAGCAGGCCCACGAAGGCCCCGCCCAGCGACAGCGGCAGGGCCGCCAGGATGGTGACCGGGTGCAGGAAGCCCTTGAACAACAGCACCAGCACGATGTAGATGCACAACACGCCCGTGAGCATGGCCAGACCAAAGCTTGCGAACAGCTCGCCCATCACCTCGGCATCGCCCACTTCCACCACTTTCACGCCCGGCGGCAACTGGCGGATCGCGGGCAGCTGCTGCACCTGCGACACCACATCGCCCAGGGGCAGACCGGACAGCTCGATCTCGAAGTTGATGTTGCGTGAGCGGTCGTAGCGGTCGATCACCGCCGGCCCGCCGGCCATCTCGAGCGTCGCCACCTGCCCCAGCATGACGGGCCCGCGCGTGCCGGGCACCGAAAGGCGTTCAAGCACCGACAGGTCCTGGCGCGCCGCCGCGTCGAGCTTGACCACGATAGGCACCTGGCGTTGCGAGAGGTTCAACTTGGGCAGTTGCGCGTCGTAGTCGCCCAGCGTGGCCACGCGCAGCGTCTCGCCGATGGCGGCACTGGTGACACCGAGGTCGGCGGCGCGCGCGAAATCAGGGCGCACCGCGATCTCGGGGCGGATCAGGCTGGCGGTGGAGGCCACGCTGCCCAGGCCGGGGATGGTGCGCAGGTCTTTCTCGACGGCCAGTGCGGCGGCGGACAGCGCCTGCGGGTCTTCTCCAGTCAACACCAGCACGTATTTTTCGCCCGAGCCGCCTAGGCCCACTTTGCTGCGCACGCCGGGGACGGCTTCGAGCGCGCTGCGGATCTGGTTTTCAATGCCTTGCTTGCGCGGACGCTCGCCGCGATCGGCCAGCAAGATCGTGAGCGTGGCCTTGCGCACTTCGGCCGCACCGGAGGCGGCAAAGGGATCAGAGCCTGCGCTGCCCCCACCAATGGTGGTGTAGATGCTTTTCACATGCGGCACCTGCGCGATGCGTTGGCGCGCATGCTCGGCGGCCTCGCGCGTTTGCGCCAGCGTCGCGCCGGGGGGCAGCTCCAGATAGACCTGCGTCTGCGAGTTGTCGTCGGGCGGGATGAAGCCTGTGGGCAGCAGCGGGATCAGCGCGATCGAGCCGACAAAGAACAAGGTGGACAACACCATCGTGACCATCCGATGCTGCATGCACCAGCGCGCCATCACCATGTAGCGCTGCAACCAACGCGGCTCGACCTCGGCGGTGACGATGGGTTTGAGCAGATAAGCCGACATCATGGGCGTGAGCACGCGCGCCACCACCAGCGAGGCGAACACCGCCAGGGCCGCTGTCCACCCAAACTGCTTGAAGAATTTGCCGGCGATGCCACTCATGAACGCCGTGGGCAGAAACACCGCGACCAGCGTGAAGGTGGTGGCGATCACCGCCAGGCCGATTTCGTCGGCGGCCTCCATTGCGGCCTGGTAGGGGGTCTTTCCCATGCGCAGGTGGCGCACGATGTTTTCGACCTCGACGATCGCGTCGTCCACCAGGATGCCGATCACCAGCGACAGCGCCAGCAGCGTCACCACATTGATCGAGAAGCCCAGAACGTACATGCCCAGGAAAGCGGGGATCACTGACAGCGGCAAGGCCACCGCCGACACAAAGGTGGCGCGCCAATCGCGCAAGAACAGGCCCACCACCAGCACCGCCAGCAGTGCGCCTTCATAGAGCAATATCAACGAGCCTTCGTACTCCTCTTGCACCGGGGAGACGAAGTCGAAGGCCTGCGTGAGCTCGATGTCGGGGTGGGCGGCGCGCAGCGCGTCGAGCGCGCGGCGCACACCGGCGCCGACTTCGACTTCGCTCTCGCCGCGGCTGCGGGCCACTTCGAATCCGACCACCGGCTTGCCATCGAGCAAGGCTGCCGATCGCGGCTCGGCCCAGGTGTCGCTGATGGTGGCGACATCCTGCAGGCGCACGCTGCGGCCGCCGCCGGCCAGGGGAATTTGGATCAGACCGATCTCGCGCGCGGTCTTGACGGTGGCCAGTGTGCGCACCGGCTGCTCGCTGCCGCCCAGGTCGGTGCGCCCGCCCGCGCCTTCCTGTTGCACCTGCCGCAGCTGGCGCGAGACCTCGGCGGCGGTGAGGCCCAGGGCCTGCAGGCGCTGCGGATCGAGCGCCACGCG
Source organism: Comamonadaceae bacterium (assembly GCA_947455875.1). The sequence continues at coordinate 442 of CANGSD010000289.1, read as the reverse complement.
GATCTCGCGCGTCACACCGCCCACGCGGGTGACCGCGCCCACGCCCTTGACGGCGAGCAGCTTGCGCGAGACTTCGTTGTCGACAAACCAGGACAGGGCCTCGTCGTCCATCGCCGGGGTCGTGGCGCCCGCGCGGGGCACCGAACGCAGTGTGTAGGCCAGTACCGGTTGGCCGGCCAGATTGAGCTTGGTGATGGCGGGATCGCGCAGATCTGCGGGCAGGTCGGCGCGGATGCCTGCCACGGCCGAACGCACATCGTCCACCGCTTCTTGCACCGGCTTTTCCAGGCGGAATTCAGCGGTGATGGTGGCCGCGCCGTCTTGCACCTTGGTCGTGATGTGCTTGAGGCCTTGCAGGCTGGCCAGGCTGTTCTCGATCTTGCGCGCGACGTCGGTTTCCATCTGCGACGGCGAGGCACCGGGCAGCGTGGCGCTGATGCTG
>CANGSD010000288.1 GCA_947455875.1 Comamonadaceae bacterium | reverse complement strand
CCCCATGCCGAAATGCTCGAACCACGCGCCTGCAGCGAACACCGTGACCATGAAGCCGATCGAGCCCCACAGACGAATGCGCCCGTAGCGCCCCCAATCGCCCGCGACCAGATGGGCCATGGCGGCCTCGGTCAGGGACATCATCGAGCCGGTGTGCGTGAACATCACGAGCAGCACCACGGCGATCCACACGGGGCCGCCGTCCCACCACAGGCCCATCGACGCTGCCAGGGCGACGAAGGCGCTCCATCGCAGCAAGCGCACCCGTTCGCCGCTGCGATCGCTGAGCGTGCCCCACACATAGGGCGCGAAGACACGCGTGCCCGCCTGGATCGCCGCCAGCAGACTGATCACGAACAGGGGCATTCCCAGGTGCTGCAGCCACAGGGGCAGGTAGGGATTGAAAAAGCCGATGTGGGCGAAGTAGCTGGCCGACAGGGCCGCAAACGGGGCGACCTGCCGCGCGCCGCTCGGCCCGGTCGCCTCGCCGTGTGACATCAGGCCGCGCGGCCCGGCACCGGCGCCAGAGGCGCGCGCACGTCGGCGTTCTGCGCGCGATGGCGCAGCGCGTGCTCCATCACCACCAGGGCCAGCATGGCCTCGGCAATCGGCGTGGCGCGGATGCCGACGCAGGGGTCATGACGTCCCTTGGTCACCACCTCGATGGGCGCGCCGTCGATGTCGATACTGGCGCGCGGCGTGATGATGGAGCTGGTGGGCTTGATCGCGATCGAGACTTCCAGATCTTGGCCCGTGCTGATGCCGCCCAGCACGCCACCGGCGTTGTTGGTAGCAAAGCCAGCCGGCGTGATCGAGTCACCATGCATGGAGCCGCGGTGCGCCACGCTGCCAAAGCCAGCGCCAATCTCCACGCCCTTGACGGCGTTGATCCCCATCATGGCGTAGGGGATGTCGGCGTCGAGCTTGTCAAACAGCGGCTCGCCCAGGCCCACGGGCATGCCGGTGGCTGTGACGCGGATACGGGCGCCGCAGGAATCACCGGCCTTGCGCAGGGTGTCCATATAGGCCTCGAGCGCCGAGACATCGGCCGCCGGGGCGAAGAAGGGGTTGTGGGCGACGTGGTCCCAGCTTTCGAAGGGGATGGTCAGATCGCCGATCTGCTGCATGCAACCGCGAAACTGCGTGCCATGACGCAGGGCCAGCCATTTCTTGGCTACCGCGCCAGCGGCCACCATGGGCGCCGTCAGTCGCGCCGAAGAACGTCCGCCGCCGCGCGGGTCGCGCACGCCGTATTTCTGCAGGTAGGTGTAGTCGGCATGACCGGGGCGGAAACTGCGCGCAATCTCCGAGTAGTCCTTGCTACGCTGGTCGGTGTTGCGTATCAGCAAGCCGATCGGGGTGCCGGTGGTCACGCCTTCGTACACGCCCGAGAGGATCTCGACGCGGTCTTCTTCCTGGCGCTGGGTGACGTGGCGGCTGGTGCCGGGGCGGCGGCGGTCTAGATCCGGCTGGATGTCGGCCTCGGACAGCGGCAGGCCGGGCGGGCAGCCATCGATCACGCAGCCGATGGCCGGGCCATGCGACTCGCCGAAGTTGGTGACCGAAAACAGGGTGCCGAAGGTGTTGCCGCTCATGGGCCTGGATTATCCCAGAGGCCCGGGCCCCACCCGGCGGGGCGCCTCAGAGTTGGGCGGTGGGGTTGGCGTCTTCGCCGGCGGGCCAGTCGCGGATGTAGGCCTTGAGCATGCGGTTCTCGAAGTTCTGGCTGTCGACCACGGCCTTGGCCACGTCGTAGAAACTGATCACGCCCATAAGCATGCGGCTTTCCATCACCGGCATGTAGCGGGCATGGCGATCGAGCATCATGCGGCGCACTTCGTCCAGATCAGTCTCGGCGGTGCAGGTCAGCGGATGGTCGTCCATCGCCGAGCGCACGCGGATAGTGCCCACCGCGCCGCCATTGCGCACCAGGGTCTGGATCACCTCGCGGAAGGTCAGCATGCCCACCAGGTCGCCGTGCGCCATCACCACCAGCGAACCGATGTCCTTGTCGGCCATGAGTTGGACTGCATCGGCCAGAGCCTGATCGGGCTCGACGGTGTAGAGGGTGTTGCCTTTGACGCGAAGGATGTCGCTGACTTTCATGGGGGTCTCCTGGGCAGATGGACGCGCCGGACGGGTTCGGGTCAATATAGCCCACAATTTGCGCCAATTCCAACTGCGTGGAGGCCACGTTCTATGTCCGGCTATTCCGACCCTGGCTTTGACACACTCGCCCTGCATGCGGGCGCTGCGCCCGACCCGGCCACCGGTGCGCGAGCGGTCCCGATTCACCTGACCACGTCCTTCGTGTTCGAGTCCAGCGAGCATGCCGCTTCGCTGTTCAACCTGGAGCGCGCGGGCCATGTGTATTCCCGTATCAGCAATCCCACCACTGCCGTCCTGGAGCAGCGTGTCGCCGCGCTCGAAGGCGGCATCGGCGCGATTGCCACCGCCAGCGGCCAGGCGGCCCTGCACCTGGCGATCGCCACCCTCATGGGTGCGGGCTCGCACATTGTGGCCAGCACTGCGCTGTACGGCGGCTCACAAAACCTGTTGCACTACACGCTGCGCCGCTTTGGCATCGAGACCACCTTCGTGCGCCCGGGCGATATCGACGGCTGGCGCGCTGCGATCCGCCCCAACACCCGATTGCTGTTTGGCGAGACCGTGGGCAACCCGGGCCTGGACGTGCTGGACATCCCCACCCTGGCCAGCATCGCCCACGAGGCGGGCGTGCCCCTGCTGGTGGACGCCACGCTCACCTCGCCCTGGCTGATGAAGCCGCTGTCGCTGGGCGCCGACCTGGTCTATCACTCGGCCACCAAGTTCCTGTCCGGGCACGGCACCGTGATCGGCGGTCTGGTGGTCGATGGCGGCAGCTTCGACTGGAACAGCCCGCGCGCGGCGGGGCGATTTGCCGAACTCACCGCCCCGTATGACGGCTTTCATGACATGGTGTTTAGCGAAGAGTCCACGGTCGGCGCCTTCTTGCTGCGGGCGCGGCGCGAGGGCCTGCGTGATTTCGGCGCCTGCATGAGCCCGCACACCGCCTGGTTGATCCTGCAAGGCATCGAGACCCTGCCGCTGCGAATGGAGCGGCACATGGCCAACACCCGGCGGGTGGTGGAAT
>CANGSD010000287.1 GCA_947455875.1 Comamonadaceae bacterium | reverse complement strand
GGCGCCACCGCCAGGCCCTGGCGCCTGCGCGCAAAACCGATCACCTTGTGCAGGCCCGGCTGCAATAGAGGCTGGTAGGTGCGCTGGGCCAAGGTGCCCGCGGCCGGCGAGGGCGGCACATGAAAACCTGCGAGCACACAACGTCCTTCATTGAGTGCCGCGATCGCATCCACGCTCCCGCAAAAACGCACATCCAGATGCAGCGTGCCCAGCGACGCCGCGTGTTCTCGCAGCAGCGGCAAGGCGTCGTCGTGGCTGGCAAACAAGGTCAGCACGTGCGCGCGGTCGTCAAAGGCCACCGCAAAGACCTGCTCCAGCCCCGCCTGCAAAGCCTCGATCTGGGGGGCCAATCGGGCCTGCGCCTGTCGCTCGGCCCACAGCAGCTTCTCGCCAAAGGGGCTCAGGCGCGCGGCCTGGCCACGCTCCCACACCACCAGGCCTCGACCGAGTTCGGCCTCCCAGCGTTTGAGTTCGCCCCAGGCATGGCGATACGACTGCCCGAGCCGCCGCGCCGCGCCAGAGATCGAGCCCTCGTCGCGCACGGCCTGCAGCAAATCCAGCAGCGGGTGATGGATGGCGCCGCCCGTCGATTGACGGCCCAGGGCGTAGGAAAGCTCGATCTGTCGCACGGGCCGAGTATCGGGCATGGGCGCTGCCGGCTTATGTACCCGGCTTCATAGCTCGCAAACACGCGTGGCCTGCGGTCCGCCCGGCCCCTAAGATGCCTCCCCGCATGAACACCTATTCCGAGAGCGCCGCCACCGCGCTGCGCCTCATCGTCGACTTCGACCCCACCCTGCTGGCCATCGTCACCCGCTCCCTGGCGGTGAGTGCGACGGCCTGCGTCCTGGCCTGCCTGGGCGGGCTGCTGCTGGGGGCCTGGCTGGGGGTGGCGCGCTTTCCGGGGCGCGGGGCTTGCCTCACGGTGCTCAACACCCTCTTGGCCGTGCCCTCGGTGGTGGTCGGTCTGGTGGTCTATCTGCTGCTGTCACGCTCGGGCCCGCTGGGCTTTCTGGGCTGGCTGTTTTCCTTCCAGGCCATGGTGCTGGCGCAGGCGGTGCTGGTCTTGCCGGTGGCGGCCGCCCTCACCCGCCAGGTGATTGAAGATGCCGACCGCGCCCATGGCGAGCAGCTGCAGTCGCTGGGCGCAGGACCGACCCTGCGCGCGCTGCTGCTGGTGTGGGACGAACGCTTTGCCTTGCTCACCGTGGTGATCGCCTGCTTTGGCCGCGCCATCTCCGAGGTGGGCGCGGTGATGATCGTGGGCGGCAACATCGATGGCTTCACGCGTGTGATGACCACCGCCATCGCCCTGGAGACCAGCAAGGGCGATCTGCCGCTGGCCCTGGCCTTGGGTCTGGTGCTGCTGGCGGTGGTGTTGCTGCTGAACGCCGGCATCTCCCTGCTGCGACGCTGGCGCATGGGGCGGGCGGATGCCGCCACCGCACCGATGCAGGTGTCCGCATGAACGCGATGCTCACGCTTCAGGGCGTTGACGTCCGTCTGGCCTCCACGCTCGCCCTGTCAGGCGTGAACCTGCAGATCGCGCGCGGCGAGCGGGTCGCGTTCATCGGCGCGAACGGCAGCGGCAAGAGCACCTTGCTGCGCGTGCTGCATGGCCTGCAGCGGCCCACGCAGGGTACGGTGCAAAGCGATACGGCCGGCTCCCAAGCCATGGTGTTCCAGCGGCCCTACATGCTGCGCACCACCGCCCGCAACAACGTGGCCCTGGGCCTGTGGCTGCGGGGCACGCCGTGGCGACAGGCGTGCGAGCAGGCGCAATTGGCCCTGGCGCGCGTGGGCCTGGCCGAGATGGCCTCGCGCCATGCGCCGGCGCTCTCGGGCGGGCAGCAGCAACGCCTGGCGATGGCGCGCGCCTGGAGCCTGCGCCCCGACCTGCTGCTGTTGGACGAGCCCACCTCCAGCCTGGATCCGCATGCCAAGAGCGAGGTGGAGCGCCTGATGGCCGACTTCGCCGCCAACGATGTGACGCTGGTGTTTGCCAGCCACAACCTGGGCCAGGTCAAACGCCTGGCCACGCGCGTGGTGTATCTGGAGCGCGGCCAGGTGCTGGCCGACCTGCCGGTGCGCGATTTCTTCGAGGGGCCGCTGCAGGCGGTGTCTCCGCAAGCCGATTTGTTTATCAAAGGAGAACTTGGATGAAAGTGCTTCACACCTTCCGCGCGGGTGCCATGGCCATGATCTTGGCCTTCGCAGCGGGCACGAGCGGGGCGCAAGCGATCACGATGGCATCCACCACATCGACCGAGCAATCGGGTCTTTTTAGCCACCTGCTGCCGGCGTTCAAGCAGGCCACCGGCATCGATGTGAAGGTCGTGGCCGTCGGCTCGGGTCAGGCCATCGACATGGCACGCCGCGGTGATGCCGACGTACTGTTCACGCACGATCAGCCCGCCGAAGAAAAGTTTGTGGCCGACGGCTTCGCGCCGCGCCGCTACCCGGTCATGTACAACGACTTCGTCCTGATCGGCCCCAAGAACGACCCGGCCGGCACGCGCGGCAAGGACATCGTCGAGGCCCTGAAGAAACTGGCGAGCGCGCAGGCGTCTTTCATCTCGCGCGGCGACAAGAGCGGCACGCACGCCGCCGAGAACCGCTACTGGACGCAAGCCGGCGTGGGGGCGGACCGCGGCAAGGGCTACAAGGAATGCGGCTGCGGCATGGGCCCGGCGCTGAACATCGCGGTGTCGGTCAATGGCTATGTGCTGGCCGATCGCGGCACCTGGCTGAACTTCAAGAACCGCGGCGACCTGGCCGTCCTCGTCGAGGGCGACCAGCGCCTGTTTAATCAGTACGGCGTGATGGCCGTGAGCGCACAAAAGCACCCGCATGTGAAAGCGGCGCAGGCGCAGAGGTTCGTCGACTGGGTGATTTCACCGGCGGGACAACAGGCCATCGCGGGTTACCGTATCGGGGGGGAACAGCTCTTCTTCCCGAACGCGAACAGCGGACGCTGAAGACAGACCCAAATCGAGATTAGTGGCTATTGACCCAGTTCTCGATCACCAGCCCTGGGTAGTGTCGAAAGTCGGTTTCGTTGTTGGTGACCAGGGTGACCTCCAAGGACAGTGCATGTGATGCGATCAGCTTGTCCAAGGCGTCCTTGTTTCGTTCGCGGTGG
>CANGSD010000286.1 GCA_947455875.1 Comamonadaceae bacterium | reverse complement strand
GTGGTGGTCAACGTCAACCCGCTGTACACCCCTCGCGAGCTCGAGCACCAGCTGCGTGACTCGGGCGCCAAGGCCATCGTCATCATCGAAAACTTCGCGGCCACTTTGCAAAAGTGCATCGCCAACACCCCCGTCAAGCACGTGGTGCTGGCCACCATGGGCGACCGCCTGGGTCTGCTCAAAGGCGCCATCGTCAACTACGTGGTGCGCAACGTGAAGAAGCTCGTGCCGGAGTTTTCTTTGCCGGGCGCGGTGCGTTTCAACGACGCGCTGGCGCGCGGCGAGCGCGCCACCTTTGCGCGGCCCACGCTGGGCGCAGATGACATCGCGGTGCTGCAATACACCGGCGGTACCACCGGCGTCTCCAAGGGCGCGGTGCTTTTGCATCGCAACGTGATCGCCAACGTGCTGCAGTCCGAGGTCTGGAACGAGCCGGTCATGAAGCGCATTCCGGCCAGCGAGCAACCCACCGGCGTGTGCGCGCTGCCGCTGTATCACATCTTCGCGTTCACCGTGGGGATGATGCTGTCCATGCGCTATGGCGGCAAGTTGATCCTGATCCCCAATCCGCGTGATTTGCCGGCGGTGCTCAAGGAGCTGTCCAAGCACACCTTCCACAGCTTCCCCGCGGTCAGCACCTTGTTCAACGGCCTGGCCAATCACCCCGACTTTCACACCGTCAACTGGGGCAACCTCAAGGTCTCGGTCGGCGGTGGCATGGCGGTGCAAAGCGCGGTGGCCAAGTTGTGGCTCGAAAAAACAGGCTGCCCGATCTGCGAAGGCTATGGCCTGTCCGAGACCTCGCCCTCGGCCAGTTGCAACCCGGTCACGGCCACAGAATTCAGCGGCACCATCGGCGTGCCGATTCCGTCCACCGCGATGAAGATCCTGGACGATGCCGGTCAGGACGTGCCGCTGGGTCAGCATGGCGAGATCGCCATCAAGGGCCCGCAGGTCATGGCCGGTTACTGGCAGCGGCCCGATGAAACCGCCAAGGTCATGACGCCCGACGGCTACTTCAAGAGTGGCGACATCGGCTTCATGGACGAACGCGGCTACTTCAAGATCGTCGACCGCAAGAAGGACATGGTCCTGGTCTCGGGCTTCAACGTCTATCCCAACGAGGTTGAAGACGTGGTCGCCCAGTTGCCCGGCGTGCTCGAATGCGCGGTGGTGGGCGTGGCCGACGAGAAGACCGGCGAGGCCGTCAAGCTCGTGATCGTCAAAAAGGATCCGGCCCTGACCGAAGCCCAGGTGCGCGAGTACTGCCGTGCCAACCTCACCGGCTACAAGCAGCCCAAGGTGGTGGAGTTCCGCACCGAGCTGCCCAAGACGCCGGTGGGCAAGATCCTGCGACGCGAGCTACGAGACAAGACGTGAGGCGTAGATGACGGCGCCCCTGGCCCTCGTCGCCGCCATGCACCAGGAACTGGCGGCGGTGCTGGATCTGCTCCCTGACGAACGCAAGACCGTCGTCGCCGGCCGCGAGTTCTGGCGCGGCCACCTGCATGGCCATGAGGTGATTGCGGTGCTGTGTCGCATCGGCAAGGTGGCGGCGGCCACGACTGCCACTGCTTTGATCGAACACTTCGGCGTGCGCGAGATCGTCTTCACCGGCGTCGCTGGTGGCCTGGGGCCCGGCGTGCGCGTGGGTGATGTGGTCGTGGCCGAAGCCTTCTTGCAGCACGATCTGGATGCTTCGCCGATTTTTCCGCGTCATGAGGTGCCGCTCTACGGGCGCTCGCGCTTTGCCACCGATCCCGTGCTCACGCAGCGCCTGGCCGACGCGGTGCGACAGGCCCTTCCCGCGGCAGGCTTGCACCGCGGCCTGATCGTCAGCGGCGACCGCTTCGTCTCCTCCACGCCCGAGGCCCGGGCGCTGCAAGCCGAGTTGCCCGACGCCCTGGCCGTGGAGATGGAGGGCGCCGCCATCGCCCAGGTGTGCCACGACTACGGCGTGGCCTATGCGGCGGTGCGCACCATCTCGGACCGCGCCGACGACGCCGCCCACGGCGACTTCACCCAGTTTGTGGAAACGGTGGCCAGCCCGCATTCGGCGGCCATCGTTCAGGCCTTGCTGTCCGGGCGCTGATCGGAGGGGTGGCCGCGCCGCCCGATGTGGTTTCTGCGTACGTGCAACTACGTTCGAAGCGCCGAGTACTAGCGTTTCTACTAGGGGGTTCTTTGGAATTCCCATGGCCCCACGCTTGTTTTTCCTGGGTCTGGCGCTCCTCGGGGGCGGGGTGCTGCCCGCCGCCGCCCAGACCGCCCCGCCTGCCAGCGTCCTGACCTTGCCGCAGGTGTTGCAGGCTGCGCGTGACAACGTCGATGTCTCCCTGGCGCGCCGTGCGCTGGCCGGCGCCGCCGCCGACGTCGTGTCCGCCGACCGCTCGCCCGTCCCCGTGCTATCCGCCAAGACCGCGTCCATCGACCTGGACAACGGCGTCGGCACCGGCAACGCCCTGCGAAACAAGCGCATCGACAAAGGCGTGGGCCTGGACTGGACCGTCGAGCGAGGCAACAAGCGCGCCTTGCGCACCCAGGCCGCGCAACGTAACGAGCAGGCCGCGCGTCTGGACCTGGCCGAGACCCAGTTGCAGCAGCAGGTGCTGTCGGCCGCCGCCTTCTTCGAATTGATGGCGGCGCAAGAGCGGATCGTGCAAGTCACTGCCCTGGAGCGCAGCGCCGCCGAACTGGCCGCGGCCGCCCAGCGCCGCCTGCGTGCGGGCGACCTCTCGCAGCAAGACACCCTGCGAACCGAAATCGAGGCGCGTCGGGCCGAGGCGGATTTGCGCGCGGCGCAGACCGAACGCCAGCGCACGCTGCTCGCGCTCACCCAACTCACCGGCTTGCGCGGCGACCTGCGTGTCGAGGCCGCCTGGCCGGCGGTCGCGGCGGTGCCCGCCTACGCACCCGACATCGAGCAACGCCCCGATGTGCGCGCCGCCCGCGAGCGCGTGCAGGCGGCACAGGCCGCTTTGGACAACGCCGCGGCCCTGCGCAAGAACGATGTCACTGTCGGCGCCTCCATCGACCACTTTCCCGGCACCTCGCGCCGACTCATCGAGCTGCGCCTGCAGATGCCGCTCGGTGGCGTCGGCGGCGCCTATGGTTTTGAGGGCGAGATCGCCCGCGCCCAGGC
>CANGSD010000285.1 GCA_947455875.1 Comamonadaceae bacterium | reverse complement strand
TGCACGATGCCAGCGTGCATGCGCTGCTGCAGCAGTTTCGCTTCATTCCCGAGGCCCGGCTCGACGACCTGATGATCAGCCACGCCACCGACGGCGGCGGGGTGGGGCCGCATTTCGACAGCTACGACGTGTTCCTGCTGCAAGCACACGGCCGCCGCCGCTGGCGCATTGGGCGCCAGAAAGACTTCTCGTTGCAGCCCGATGTGCCGCTGAAGATCCTGGCCCATTTCGAGCCCGAGCAGGAGTTTGTCCTCGAGCCCGGCGACATGCTGTACCTGCCCCCGCGCTATGCCCATGACGGTATCGCTGAGGGCGAATGCCAGACCTATTCCATCGGCTTTCGCGCACCGCGGCAGGGTCAACTGGCGCGCGACCTGCTGTCCCAGCTGGCCGAGGATGCGCAGGACGCGATCTCCGACGCCCTCTATCAAGACCGGGGGCAGCCGGCCACGGCCACGCCTGGCGCCATTCCGCCGGCCCTGCAGGCCTACGCCCATGAGGCCGTGGCGGCCGCTCTGACCCAGCGCGACGCCCTGGACCGCGCGCTGGGGGAGTCGCTGACCGAGCCCAAGGCAACGGTCTGGTTCGAGCGCCAGCCGGTGCCGCGTCAGCTGCGGGCTGTGGTGCTGGATGCGCGCACACGCATGCTCTATGACAAACGGCATATCTTCGTGAACGGCGAGAGCTGGCGTGCTGCCGGGCGCGATGCCACCCTCATGCGACGCCTGGCCGACCAGCGCCGGCTGCAGGCGGTCGACCTCGCGGGGGCCAGCGAGGCGGCCCGCGACCTGTTGCGGCAGTGGTACGAAGCCGGCTGGTTGCATGCCCTGAAAAGCACGAATGTGCAAGCTGGTTAACCTGTGCCTATAATCGCAGGCTGAGCGTGGGAGAGCTCGAGTCCTCCCTGTTCATTCAGTCGGTTGCCTGGGCAACCGATCGTTTTTCCGGAAAACCGTTTACAACTCAAGGAACCCGAAATGAAGAAAACCCTCGTCCTGGCCTCGCTGTTCGCCGTCATCGGTCTGGCCGCTTGCGGCAAGAAGGAAGCGCCTCCCGCTCCCGCCGCTGCTCCCGCCCCCGCTGCTGCTCCCGCCGCCGCTCCCGCTTCGGACGCCGCTTCCGCTCCCGCAGCTGCTGCTTCCAGCGCCGCTCCGGCCAGCGCCGCCAAGTAATCGGTTCTCCGATTCCCTTGAGAAAGCCGCCTTCGGGCGGCTTTTTTCATGGCCCCTCAGGCGTCCAGCCAGGGCGTGCCGCGTGCCGCGTCTGCCACTGCGATGTCATGCGGCGCGTAGCCCATGGCGTCGGCCAGCGCCGCGCGTGCCAAGGTCGGGTGGTTGTTGGTCTTGCTCAGGTGCGCGGCCACCACTTGCTGCAGACCCGCGGGCGCCAGGCTCATCGCGGTGTCAGCCGCGACCCGATTGGCCAGATGACCCCAGTCGCCGCCCACGCGTTGCTTCAGGAAATGCGGGTAGGGGCCGTTGGCCAGCATGTCGCTGTCGTGGTTGCATTCGAGCAGCAGCGAGCGGCAACCCGCCAGATGTGACAAGACATGGGCCGTCACATGGCCCAGGTCGGTCAGGATGCCCAGGCGCGTGGCGCCATCGGTGCAATGCAGCTGCAGCGGCTCGCGCGCATCGTGCGGCACGGTGTAGGGATGCAGCTGCAGGTCGCCCACCGTGATCGCATCCCCGTCCTGCGCGATCCGCAGCAGGCCCTCGAAGTCGGGCTCCCCGATGGCGGCATAAGTGCCCGCACTCATCCAGATCGGAATCCGTTGACGCAGCGCCAAGGCGCGGGCGGAGCCGATGTGGTCGGCGTGTTCGTGGGTGATGAACAGAGCGTCGAGCTGATCGGGCAGCAGGCCGGCCTCGCCTAGACGCCGGGCCAGTTCGCGCACGCCCAGGCCGCAATCGACCAGCAGGTGGATGACGGTGGTACCGTCTCGCGCCTGAACCAGGGTGGCGTTGCCCGAGCTGCCGCTGCCCAGGCTCTTGAATCGCAGCACGCGCGGCCGGAGCGAGGCTTTACTTGAGGTCGTCCGCCAGCACTTGCACGATACGTTGCGCGGTGGCCGATGACTCGACCTCGCCCGCCGCATTGAGCACCGAGACGGTGGTGGACGCGCCTTCGCTGCGCAGCGTGATGCGGAACTTCAGCGGCGCTGCGGCCTTCTCGGAGCCGTTGAACATCCTGGAGAGGAAGTTCTTTTGCTTCTGGTCGCCCATGGGCTCCACATAGCGCACGAAGTAGATGCCTTGGGTGCGGTCGCGGTCTTCGACGGTGAAGCCGGTGCGGTCAAGCGACAGGCCCACGCGGCGCCAGGCGCGGTCGAAACCCTCGTCAATCTCGACCACGGGCGTGTTGCCCACCTTGCTGGCCCGTGCAACGGGCTTGGTGGGCGCGCCTGCGGCGGCGACCGCCTTGGCCTGCTCCTGCGAGACGCCCAGTTTGATCATCATCCGACGCAGGAACTCGGTCTCGAGTTCGGGGTCGGCGGGACGCGGTTGCCAGACCGTGCTGTAGTCGTTGCTCTGGGGGCCGGTGGCGCCGCGGGTGTAGACCTCGGACATGCCACGGTGCGTGACGTAGATCTCGGTGCCGCCCGAGGCGCTGCGCTCCAGCCGGGTACGAAAGCGATCGCGCTCGGACGTGGAATAGAAGGAGTCCAGCAGCTTGCCCAGCGTGTTGCGAATGAAATCCTGCGGGATCTTGGCGCGGTTTTCCGCCCAGTCGGTTTCCATGATGCCGAGCTCGGCCTGGTCCGTGGTGAGCAGGAAGCCGTTCTCCTGCCAGAACTCGCGCAGCGGCCCCCACACCTGGTCGGCCGGGCGGTTGACCACCAGCCAGCGCTGGTTGCCTGCGCGCTCGATGCGCACATCGCCGACGGCGAGGCTGGCGGTGGGCACGCCAGCCCCGACCCGGGTGGTCTGCTGGCTGCTGGCCGTCACCGGGGCACCGGGCAGGGCGTAGCGGGTGTCGCGCGCGAGTTGGGTCAGGTCAGGCGGAACATCCAGCGAGGGGGCTTTGCCGGCGCTCTTGTAGTCGATCTTGTCGCTCTGGAGGACGGTGCAGCCAGACAGCAGGACGGCAAGCGCCAGCAGCGGCAGGGAGGGGGTGAGCTTCATGGCGGAGGGGTTCCTACG
>CANGSD010000284.1 GCA_947455875.1 Comamonadaceae bacterium | reverse complement strand
TGCCCGAGGACTCCGTCGAAGGCGAACGCCTGCATCAACTGGTCGAGCGCTTGTCGGCCCGCCTGGGTGCGGACCAGGTCTGTGTGCCCCTGCCGCAGGCCGATTGGCGGCCCGAACGCATGCAGCGTTGGGCGCCTGCGGTGCATCACTTGGATGATGTGCACCGCGCACACGCCGCGCCGCACTTGGGTGCGCCCCTGGCGCATGGCCTGTATCCCCCCTGGCTGCTGCCCCAGCCCTTGCGTCTGCCAGTGCGCGGTCACCGTCCCTGGTACGAAGGACCGCTGCGCCTGCTCACACGCCGCCAACGCATCGAAACCGGCTGGTGGGAGGCGGGCGGCACGGTGGTGCGCGATTACCGCATCGCGCGCAGCGAACGCGCGGGCTTGCTGTGGGTCTACTGCGAACATGGGCCCGATGCGGCAGCGCCCGCGCGCTGGTATTTGCAAGGCCTGTATGCCTGAAGCGCCCGCGCGGCCCCTGCTGCCGCCACCTATCGAGGAGGACGATGCGCCGCCCGTGCTGCCAGCGCAGGAGGCTTTGGGTGAGGGCGCAGCCACCTTGCCTGGCTACGCCGAACTGCATGCCCTGAGTCACTTCAGTTTTCAACGCGGCGCCTCGCATCCGGGCGAGCTGGTTCGGCGCGCCTACAACCTGGGCTACGAGGCACTGGCCCTGACCGACGCGTGCTCGGTCGCCGGCGTGGTGCAGGCGCAGGTCGCCCTGCGGGAACACCTGCAGGAGGCGGCGCGTCTGGAGCGCGAAGGGCCAGGCCGGCGCGTGCGGCCTTTTCGTCTGATCTTTGGCAGCGAATTTGAGTTTCCGCAGGGGCGTCTGGTGGCCCTGGCACGCAACACCTTCGGTTGGGGCGATCTGTGCGAATTCATCACCGCTGCGCGCCGCCAGGCACCCAAGGGCGCTTATGCGGTGGACGGGTCCTCCAGCGACATGTCGCTCCTGGCGGGCTGCGAGTGTCTGTGGGTGCCGCGGCGTGACCTGCCCCAGGCCATGGACCTGGGCGTGCTGCGTGAGGGGCTGCGCCAGGCGCGTGACCGCGTGGGCGCGCGGCTCTGGCTGGGGGTGGCCTTGCACGGCGAACTGGGCGACGAGTGCTGGCTGGACCTGCTGCGCGAGGTGGGTGCGCAGTGCGGCGTGCCGCTGGTGGCCACAGGCGGTGTGTTGATGCACCGGCGCTCGCGCCAGCGCCTGCACGACGTCATGACCGCCGTGCGCGAAGGGCGCACCATCGCTGACTGCGGCTTCGCTTTGTCGGCGAACGCGCAGCGCCATCTGCGCTATCGCGCGCGCCTGGCGCAGGTGTATCCGCCGCAGCTGCTGCAGGCCACGCTGACCGTGGCGGCGCGTTGCCGCTTCGAGCTGTCGTCCATCCAGTACAACTACCCGCTCGAATCGGTGCCGCGCGGACAAACGCCGATCGGCGCGCTCACGCGCCTGACCCTGCGCGGCGCACGCCAACGCTACCCGCAGGGCCTGAAGCCCGCACACCGCGCGCAGATCGCCAAGGAGCTGCGTCTCATTGCGGCCAAGCGCTATGAGATGTTTTTCCTCACGGTGGAAGACATCGTGCGCTATGCACGCAGCCAGGGCATCTTGTGCCAGGGTCGGGGTTCATCGGCGAATTCGCTCGTTTGCTATTGCCTGCATATCACCGAGGTCTCGCCCGAGCGATCGAGCATGCTGTTCGAGCGCTTCATCAGCATGGAGCGGCATGAGGCGCCCGATATCGATGTCGACTTCGAGCACCAGCGGCGCGAGGAGGTGATTCAGTACATCTACCGCAAATATGGGCGCGAGCGCGCGGCGATCGCTGCGGTGGTGGTGCGCTATCGCCCGCGCATGGCCTTGCGCGATGCGGGCAAGGCGCTGGGCATCGACGAGCGATTGATCGATGCCTTTGCCAAGGACCATCATGGTTTCGAGCGTGACATCGCACAGGAGCGCCTGCCAGATCTGGCGCAGGCTTTGGGTATCGAGATGGACGATCCTGCAGAAGACGACGGCACGCTGCCACGCAGGATGCGCCTGTGGCTGCAGATGGCGCGCGAGCTGTGTGGCGTCCCGCGCCATTTGAGCCAGCACGTAGGCGGCTTTGTGCTCACGCAAGACAAGCTCACGCGCCTGGTGCCGGTAGAAAACGCCGCCATGCCCGATCGCTCCATCATCCAGTGGGAGAAAGACGATCTCGAGGCCATGGGAATGCTCAAGGTCGATGTGTTGGCCCTGGGCATGCTCAGCGCCTTGCGCCGCTGCCTGGCGCTGGCCAACGAATGGCGGGGTCGGCGTGGCGATGCAGCCTGGCACCTGCAGCAGATTCCGCAAGAAGACCCGCGCGTCTACGACATGTTGTGTCGCGCTGAGAGCGTGGGCGTGTTCCAAGTGGAGAGCCGGGCGCAGATGGCGATGCTGCCGCGCCTGCGTCCACGCACCTACTACGACCTGGTGGTGCAGGTGGCCATCGTGCGCCCCGGGCCGATCCAGGGTGGCATGGTGCACCCGTATCTGCAGGCGCGTCAGCGGCGGCGTGAGGGTTTGCCGGTGCGGTATGTGAAGGACGAACTGGCCGGCCCACTGGGGCGCACGCTGGGCGTACCGATTTTTCAGGAGCAGGTGATGCAGCTGGCCATGGTGGCTGCGCACTTCACCGCCGACCAGGCCGACGCGCTGCGTCGTTCGATGGCCGCCTGGTCACGCAAGGGCGGCGTGCACAAGTTTCGCCAGCCGCTGGTGGAAGGCATGGTGCGTCGTGGCTATCCGCAGGAGTTTGCCGAGGGCATCTTTCGGCAGATCGAGGGCTTTGGCGAATACGGATTTCCCGACAGCCATGCCGCGAGCTTCGCGCTGCTCGTGTATTTCAGCAGCTGGTTCAAGTGCCACGAGCCCGCCTGCTTTCTGGCGGCCCTGCTCAATTCGCAGCCCCTGGGGTTCTACACGCCCTCGCAACTGGTGCAAGACGCGCAGCGCCAGGGCGTGGAGGTGCGGCCTGTCGATGTCACGGTGAGCGATTGGGATTGCACGCTCGAGCCCGCGGGCGCGGCGCGTGAGGCGCACGAACCTGTCACGGGCGAGGGCAACACCTTGCAGCCTGCGGTGCGTCTGGGCCTGCGGCAGGTGGCGGGGCTGGGCGAG
>CANGSD010000283.1 GCA_947455875.1 Comamonadaceae bacterium | reverse complement strand
GATTGCACGACTGCGGGGCGCGCTGACTTCGTTGCTCGTCGTTGCAGGGGGTGATCCTGCGGCCTCCTCGCGCCTTGCCGGCGCACCCCGCAGCCGCACACTCGGGCGCGTTCAAAGCCGGATTTAGGTTCAACGCACTGAACCCGGAAGTGGGCTCTGCGATTCTTGGCCATGGTGGCGCGCGCAAAGCTCCCTGGGCCCGAGAGGGCGCAGCAAAGTCGGGAGGCGGCAGGATCGTCTGCCTGACCCGAACTGAATTTGGCGAGGTCTATCGCATCACGACAGCGCGATCTCGTCGAGCCGATCCTGAACTTCCTGCACCGTGAAGGCTTGAGGCGCGAAGGGCCGACCTATCCACTCCACCATGTTCGCATGCTCAGGGTGCTTCGGGTCAGCGATGGCTTGAAGAAACAGCTCGTAGCCCGGTGCGCCACCCACATCTTCTGGCGGGCATGCGCCTGCACCAGCCAGGCACATCGGGGACTTCAGCTTGAGCGCGGCGGGCAGAGCGTCAATGCGCTCGACCTTCACCGAATGGATCCATTGATCGCCCAAGTCGTAGGTCCAAGTGAATGCAGCGTCATTGCCGAGCGCCTGATTTAGGGTGACCCTGGACTCGTCCATCAAAAGCTCGTCTGGCCAATCGGGGTCTGCAATGCCAAACCGGGCGTCCGGAAAATCAAACTCATGCAAATGCCCGCCGTCCCAGCCCATGGCACGCAGCAAGACCACATGCAACTTGTTCAGGCGAATGCCGATGGGCACCAGCACCCGCCGCCACACCTTGGGGCGTACTTGCCGCAACTCGATCTTGAGCCGCGCCACCCTGACATTCCGAGTGGAGGGTTGAACGGGTTTGAGAAAAGGCCTGTTTGATGAGGTGACCATGGGCGCCATTGTGCCGATGGCGGCCTGGGTCATTCGCCCCTCGGTTGATTGCGCAGACTTCGCTGTCGTGACGGTGGGGCAGGGGGACGGTCCTCCAGCGCTTGCAGCGCAAGCGCTCACACGGCGCCTGACAGCCACTTGCATCGTGGGTACAGAAATCTGTATCATTCCCTCATGAAGACGACCCTTGACCTCAACGACCAGCTCCTCGCGGACGCAAAGGCGCTGGCGGCACAACAGCGTACGACCCTGACCCGCCTGATCGAGGAGGGTCTCCAGCTTCGCCTGCGCGCCAGGTCAGGTTCTGCCAAGCCCGGTCGGGTTCGCCTGCCTGTCTTCAAGGGGCGGGGTGGTCTGGTGGAAGGCGTCAATCCATTGAGCAACAAGGCTCTGCTCAAGGCCCTGGACGATGACGCCTGACGTCAACGTCTTGGTGGCAGCATCGCGCAATGATCATCCACATCATGAGCTAGCGCGCCAATGGCTTGAGGAGGCACTGGGCACCTCTGGCACCGGCGCAGCCTTCACACTGATGCCCATGGTTCTGGCCAGCTTTCTTCGGCTGGTGACCAGCCCCAAGATCTTCCAGAATCCCACGCCACTCGAAGACGCGGTCGCGTTCCTCGATGCGCTTATTGCGACGCCTGGCGTGCAGCTGGCACAACTCGGTCCCGAATGGTCGAGACTTCGGCAACTGTGCCTTGACAAAAGTTTGCGCGGCAACGACTTGCCAGATGCGTGGCTGTCGGCAGCCGTCGTGCAACTCGGCGAGCATTTGGTCACCTTCGACCGAGACTTCAGACGCTTGCTCACGCGAAGTCAATACACGCTGCTCGCCGCTGATGCCTAAGCTCGTTCGAGCCGGCCCGCTACGGCAGGCAGCGTCAGCCTGCCCCTGTCGTGGTCGATGGTCGGCGGGACTATGGACAGACGCGCTACATTGCGCTCGGCTTTCTTGCCGAGCGCTTGCATGTCCCCCGATGGTCACTTCAAATCACCACAGCCAGACCATGCTCATCGAATCAGACGATCCTTCCCGCCCCGATGTCTTGGCGCTCCTCGAAGAACACCTTCGCAACATGCATGAGTTGTCCCCGCCGGAGAGTGTTCATGCGCTTGATGTTTCGGGGCTTCAGCGACCTGAGATCACCTTCTGGTCTGTTCGGGAAGAAGGAATTCTGCTCGGCTGCGGCGCGCTTAAGGAACTCGACAGTGAGCATGGCGAGGTCAAGTCCATGCGCACGCCGCAATCGCTTCGACGGCGTGGGGCTGGGCGTGCAGTTCTGGTGCACATCATCGAAGAAGGCCGGCGTCGTGGCTACAAGCGTTTGAGTCTGGAGACGGGGTCGATGGAGGCATTCCGTCCGGCTTGGACCCTGTATAAAAGTCTTGGGTTCAGATACTGTGGTCCCTTTGCCGACTACAAAACCGATCCGCACAGCGTTTTCATGGCGCTGGAGTTGTAGTCTGTACCGCCTAAAACTTGCGCAGCTAGCCGTTGCCAGCAAAGGATGGAGCCATGAACTCAATGACAGTTGAGGGCTATCACGCCAAGATCGAATACGACGAAGAGCTGGGTCTCTTTCGCGGTGAGATTCTTGGGCTCACTGGTGGCGCTGACTTTTACGGCAAGAACCCCGAGGAACTGAGGTCCGAATTCAAGAAGTCTATGCAGGTTTTTTTTAAGGTTTGCGAGGAAAAGGGGATTGAGCCCAGGAGGTAGTGCGGAGTCTGATCCAAGGCCGCTATCGCGCCGGGGGCGGCGCTCCCACAACTTCCTCCACAGGCTGGTTGTGCGTTCGCAGGGCACCTCGACCTTGGCCGCCCTCTCAACCCACCTTCTTCACCACCCGCCCCGCCCAAACCGCCTGCGCCAATCGCCCCTCCACCGGCAGCGGTTCGTCATGCAGCCAGGCGGCAATCAGTTCTCCGGCCAGGGTGGTGCCGGCCAGGCCTCGGGAGCCGTAGGCGGTGCTGAGCCACAGGCCGGGCCACTGCTGTTCGTCGAGCGGGCCGATCAGGGGCAGGTGGTCTTTGTAGGCGTAGCGCAGGCCCACCCAGGCGTTTGCTTGGCGTTGGGGCAGGCTTGCTGCGCTTTGGGGCAAGAGTTGTTGCAGCTTGCTCAGGTTGTCGGCGTGGCTTTGCGCGCTGGGCTGCAGATTGGGTTGGTCGCGCTCGAAGCTCGCGCCCAGTTGCCAGCAGCTTTGCCCCTGGGTGTGGGTGAACTGGGGCACCAGGTGGCCGTGGCCGTTGACCGGCACCGG
>CANGSD010000282.1 GCA_947455875.1 Comamonadaceae bacterium | reverse complement strand
CAGCCGGCCTGCTGCTGGCGCTGCTGGCCGTCTGGGAATGGGCAGCCCGCCACCTGGGACTGTCAGCCCTGGTGCTGCCCGCGCCCTCGCGGGTCGCGCAGTCCCTGGTTCAGGGCCTGGCCAGTGGCTACCTGCTGCCCCACCTGCAAGCAACCGCCTTGCAACTGGCGCTGGGTGTCGCACTGGGCTGCGGCTTTGGCTTTGCCATGGGCGTGGCCATGGCGGAATCAACCTGGGTGCGCACCCTGTTCATGCCCTATGTGGTGATCAGCCAGGTGGTGCCCAAGCTGGCCCTGATGCCGCTGTTCATTCTGTGGTTCGGATTTGGCATGACGTCCACGGTGGTCATCACCGCACTCGTGTGCTTCTTCCCCTTGCTGGAGACCACCCTGACCAGCCTGCGGCGCGTCGCGCCCGAGCGGCTGGAGCTGTTTCGCATGCTCGGCGCCAGCCGCGCCCAGACGCTGTGGCGCCTGAAGCTCCCCACGGGCCTGCCCGGCATCCTGGCGGGACTGCGGGTGGCCGTGATGCTGGGGTTGGTGGGCGCTGTGGTGGGCGAATTCATCGGCGCGAGTCAGGGCCTGGGCGCGCTGGTGATCGCCGCACAGGGTTCGATGGACACGCCGCTGATGTTCGCGGTGCTGACGCTGATTTCGCTGTTAGGCCTGCTGGCCTACCAACTCACGCTGTGGCTGGAACGCTGGCTGCTGCGAACACACGATGCCCCGAGGAACTCCGATGCACCTGATTGACCGCCGCACCCTGCTGGCCACCGCCGGCGCGCTGGCCCTGCCCGCCTTTGCGCAAACGCCCGCCCGCCTGGACACCTTCACGGTGGCTGGCTGGAACAAGCCGATCACCGAAGTCACGCCCCTGCTGGTGGATGAAGACAAGGGCTTTTACCGCGCCCACGGCATCGCCCTGCGCTATGTGCCCGGCGCGGGAGGCGGCGACGCGATCCGCAACATCCTGTCGGGTCAGGCCGATGTGGCTTTCACCGATCCCGGCTCGCTCTTTGCCGCCCTGGACAAGGGCGAGAAGCTGCGCGCGATCTACGACATCTATCCGCAAAACGTCTTCAACGTGGTGGCCCTGAAGTCCAGCGGCATCACCCGCCCGCAGGATCTCAAGGGCAAGCGGGTGGGCGTGTACAGCCTGGCCAGTGGCACACGCCAGAACCTGCTGGTGATGCTGCACCAGGCCGGTCTGTCGGAGGCCGATGTGACGATCGTTGTCACCGGTCTGCTCAATTTCGCGCCACTGATGCAGGGACAGGTGGATGCCACCGCCGCCACCGACACCGGCTTGCTGGTGGGTCGGCGACGCGGTCTGCCCGACGTGAACGTGATGGAAGTGGCTCGCTCGCTCAATGTCTCCAGCGACCTGTATGTGGTGCGCGAGGAGGCGTATCAAAGCAAGAAAGATTTGCTGCGACGATTTCTGCGCGCCTACCGCGACGCGGCGGCCTGGATGATCGCCAGCCCCGAGGAGGCCGCGCGCCTGGCCGTCAAGCGCGCCATCGACGGCAGCGACCCGGCCCTGAACCTGGATGTGATCCGCCTGCGCAATAACGCCACCGTCTCGCCGCTGACCCAGCGCCTGGGCCTGGGTGCGATGGACCTGCCCTCGCTGCAGGCGGCGGCCGATGCCTACCGCAAGCTCGGACTGATCGAGCGGCCGATCCGCATGGCCGATGTGGTGGCCAGTGACCTGCTGCCGGGGAAATGAACATGGACTTCCAAGGCCAGGTGGTGCTGGTGACGGGTGCGGGACGTGGCATCGGCGCGGCCATCGCACGAGCCTTCGCGGCGCACGGAGCGGCGGTGGCCGTCAACTACCTGCGCGATGCGGCTTCGGCCGAAGCGGTCGCGAAAGAATGCCGTGATGCAGGCGGTGATGCGCTGGCGATTCAAGCCGATGTGCGCGACGCGCAGGCGGCCTCGGGTCTGGTGCAGACGGTGGTGAACGAGTTCGGCCGTCTGGACGTGGTGGTGAACAACGCCTTCGCGCCCTATGCCTTCGACCCCGAGCAGCGCCAGCCCTATGGCGAACTGACTTGGGACCATTACCGCGCGCAGTTCGAGGGCGCGGTGGGTGCCACCCACCAGGTGTGCCGCGCCGCCCTGCCCCACCTGACCCGACATGCCCGTGGCGCCATCGTGAACATCGCCACCAACCTGATCGAGCACCCGGTGGTGCCCTATCACGACTACAGCACCGCTAAGTCGGCGCTGGTGGGTTTCAGCCGCAACCTGGCTGCTGAACTTGGGCCGCAGGGCGTGCGCGTGAACTGCGTGGCGCCCGGGCTGGTCTATCCCACACAGGCAAGCGCCGGAACGCGCGCGGGCTTTCGCGATGCCATCGCCGCGGCCACGCCCCTGCGGCGTCTGGCGCGGCCCGAAGACGTGACCGGCCCCGTGTTGTTCCTGGCCAGTTCGCACAGCGCCTTCATGACGGGCCAGGTGCTGTTCGTCGATGGCGGCCTGGTGATGCGTTGAACCTCGACGGAATTTGCCCATGACCCCGAACCTCCCCCCGCGCGAAGCGCGTCTCGTGTTGCCGCATCCCCCGGCCGGCCTGTTGCCCGATGCCATCCCCGCCTGGGCCGCGCAGCAACGCGCACAAATGGGTGCTGCGGTGTGCGTGCTGGATGTACGCGCAGCCGACGGCGCACACCTGCATTGGCTGGATACGGCGCATGCGCGCGGCTGGATAGAGGCGCCCACAGGCACCACCACACCGATCGACGCGGCGACCCTCGCCAAAGACTGGCAAGACGCCCATGACACCGGATTCGTCGGCGCCGACGCCGTGCTGCTCGCCTGTCTGCGTCAGTGGGGCGCGTTGCCCCGGCTGTCCTGGGGCGAGGCGCCGGTCTTCGCGCCCGCGCGTACGCACACCACCCAGCGCCTGGACCTGTACGCCATCGCCGACCACGCCTCGCGCCTGCAAGCCGCGCTCGAGGCTGGCGTGCGCACGGTGCAGCTTCGCATCAAGCGACCGGCCCAGGTCGACGCTGCATGGCAAACGCACCTGCGCGAAGAATTGGCAAGCGGCATCGCAGCTGCCCGCGCAGTCGGCGCGCAATGCTTTATCAACGACCACTGGGCGCTGGCCGCCGAACTCGGCGCCGACGCCGTGCACCTCGGGCAAGAGGATCTG
>CANGSD010000281.1 GCA_947455875.1 Comamonadaceae bacterium | reverse complement strand
CGCGCCCCTGAAGCGGCCGACCTATACGGCGCGGTTATAGCCCTTCAAGCAATTCAGTAGTTCCGCTTCAGACCGCCCCCTCCTAGAATTTTGCGAGCCCGCGATCGATGCGATCGCGTCTTTACCCACAGACGCATGAAACCTACCAACGACCCGGTGCTTGACGCACCGCTCCCCTACGGCCCGACCCTGGTCCTCGCAGAGGCCCAACGCATGATGCAGGCCGCCGAGCGTCATGCCCAGGCTCACAAGTGGCCTGTGGCCATCGTCATCACCGATGCCAGTGGCGGCATCCTGATGGCCCAGAAGCTCGATCACACCCAGCACTCCAGCATGGAGATCGCGATGGGCAAGGCGCGCACCGCAGTGAATTTCCGGCGCCCCACACGCATGTTCCAGGACGGCATCGAGGCGGGTGGACTGGGTTTGCGCTTTCTGGCCGTGCCCGGCGTGACGCCCCTGGAGGGCGGCTTTCCCGTGGTGCGCGCGGGCCAGGTGATCGGCGGGATTGGCGTCTCGGGCGTGCTGTCGTCCCAGGATTCCGAAGTGGCACAGGCCGGGATGGCGGCGCTCACCTGAGCCTGCCTCACAGATTTTTTTCGACACTAAAACGAGGAGACAACAATGACTTCAACGACACGCAGAAACCTGGTTCTGGGGGCCCCGCTGACCCTGGCACTGGCTGGACGCAGCTGGGCGCAAGACCGGTTTCCGAGCAAGACGGTGCGCATCGTCGTGCCCTTCGTCGCAGGCAGCCAGGTGGACATCGTGGCCCGGGAGATTCAGCGCCGGGTGCAAGAGACCTGGGGCCAGCCGGTGGTCGTGGACAACCGGCCGGGTGCCGGCGGCACGGTCGGTAGCCGGGGCGTGGCCACGGCCTATGCCGACGGCCACACCTTGCTGTTCACGTCGGCCTCGCATGCCATCAACCCCACGCTGTACAAAAAGCTGCCCTACGACACCCTCAAGGATTTCCGGGGTGTGACCTTCGGCACCAGCGTGCCCAATGTGCTGGTGGTGGCGCCCTCGCTGGGCGTGAAGTCGGTGCCCGAGTTGCTGCAGCTGATTCGCAGCAAGCCTGGCGCCCTGAACTTCGCGTCGGCCGGCGTCGGTAGCGGCACCCACTTCAACGGCGAGATGTTCAAGGCCATGGCCCGACTGGACATCGTGCACGTGCCGTACAAGGGCACGGGCGATGCGCTCGTGGACACGGCGGCCGGCCGGTCGGCCCTGTATTGGTCGCCCCTGGGTTTGACGCTGCCTTTCATCAAGGAAAACCGCCTGATTCCGCTGGCCGTGAGTACGGCACGCCGCGCCGCGGTCATGCCCGATGTGCCGGTGATCTCGGACTTCGTGCCGGGGTGCGTGTACGACCACTGGTATGGCCTGGTGGCCCCTGGCAAGACCCCGCAGGCTGTGGTCGACAAGATCGCGGCGGACGTGGGCCGCGCGCTGCGCCTGCCGGAAGTGGTCAAGACCCTGGCCGATCAGGGCGTGGGCGTGGCTCCGGGTACGCCGGCCGAATTCGACCGGTTCATCGCCTCGGAGATCGACCGCCTGGGCGCTGTCGTGAAGACCGCGGGCATCCAGCTCGATTGAGGACGCCCGCAGGCCCCGGGTCGGCGGGCCGGGCCTGCGGGTCGAACCGGAGGGCAGGGGGCGGGCGAGGGCACAATGGCTGCCATGTACCTGCCCCCCCGCTTTCGAATCGCGGATCCCGCCCTGGCGGCGGCTCTGATTCGCGAGCAGCCGCTGGCGAGTCTGATCACGCTCGACGAAAGCGGTCTGCCCTTTGTGACCCACCTGCCGCTGCACCGGCCGCCCGATGCAGACGCCGCTGCGCCCAACTTGCAGCGCCTGCTCGGGCACCTGGCCCGGGGCAATCCGCAGTGGCAGCACCTGCAGTCGCAGCCGCGTGCCGTGGTCACCTTTCTCGGTCCACACGCCTACATGTCGCCGTCGGTGTACGCCGACTTGGAACGCGTGCCCACCTGGAACTACATCGCCTTGCATGCGACGGTACAGATCACCCTGGTGCATGCCGAGGACGACAAGGACCGCCTGCTCAAATGCCTGATTGGCGACCACGAGCCGGCCTATGCCGACCAGTGGCGCGCCTTGGCCGAGACGTACACCACCCGCATGTTGAGTGCCATCGTCGGCCTGGAGATGGATGTGATCGAGTGGCAGTGCGCGGCCAAGGTCAACCAGCATCGGCCCGAGGCGCGCGACGCGATGCTGGCCGCCTACCGCGCCGGCACGGACCACGAACGCGCGCTGGCCCAGTGGATCGAGCGCCTGCCGCATGAAAGCTGATTCGGCCCGCGACGAACACTACATGCGCCAGGCGTTGGCTCTGGCCGAGCGCGCGCGTGCGGCCGGCGAGGTGCCGGTGGGCGCGGTGGTGGTCAGGGGCGACACCGTGATCGGCACCGGGCACAACGCACCGGTGGGCCGCCACGACCCGACCGCCCATGCCGAGGTGATGGCCCTGCGCGAAGCGGCGCAGGCCCTGGGCAATTACCGCCTCGACGGCTGCGAGCTGTATGTGACCTTGGAGCCCTGCGCCATGTGCAGCGGGGCGATGCTGCACGCCCGCCTGGCCCGCGTCGTTTATGGCGCACCCGATGCCAAGACCGGCGCCGCTGGCTCCTTGACCGACCTGTTTGCCCAGCGCGAACTCAATCACCACACCCAGGTGCAAGGCGGCGTGCTGGCCCAGGACTGCAGCGCGCTGCTGGCGGATTTCTTCAAGGGCCGCCGCCGAGACCAACGGGCCACCGCACACCCGCTGCGAGACGACGCTGTACGCACGCCCGAGGCCCGCTTCGAGAGTTTGCCCGGCTATCCCTGGGCCCCGAACTACCTGAGCGACCTGCCGACCCTGGCGGGCCTGCGCCTTTGTTACCTGGACGAGGGACCGCGCGATGCGCCCCTGACCTGGCTGTGCCTGCATGGCAATCCGGCCTGGAGCTATCTGTATCGCAAGATGATCCCGGTGTTTGCGCAGGCCGGTCACCGCGTGGTGGCGCCCGATCTAATCGGGTTCGGGCGCAGCGACAAGCCCAAGAAGGACGGCGCGCACGGTTTTCACTGGCACCGCCAAGTGTTGCTGGAACTGGTCGAACGCCTGGATCTGCAGCGCGTGGTGCTGGTGGTGCAGGACTGGGG
>CANGSD010000280.1 GCA_947455875.1 Comamonadaceae bacterium | reverse complement strand
TGGGATCAGTTCTGGGCCGCCATCAGCTCGCCGCGCGTGCTGGCGTCGTATCGCCTGACCTTTGGTGCATCCTTGATCGCGGCACTGGTGAATGTGGTGGCGGGGTTGCTCGTGGCCTGGGTGCTGGTGCGCTATCGCTTTCCCGGCAAGCGCATCGTCGACGCGCTGGTGGATCTGCCATTCGCGCTGCCCACGGCCGTGGCGGGGATTTCCCTGACCGCGCTGCTGGCGGGCAATGGCTGGATCGGTCAGTACCTGGAGCCGCTGGGGATCCAGCTGGCGTTCAACCCCAACGGCGTGGTGATTGCCCTGATCTTCATTGGTCTGCCTTTTGTGGTGCGTACCGTGCAACCGGTGCTGGAAGATACCGAGCGCGAGCTGGAAGAGGCAGCCATGTCGCTGGGCGCCACGCGCTGGCAGACCTTTGCGCATGTGATCTTTCCGGCCATCGCGCCAGCGCTGCTCACGGGCTTTGCGATGGCTTTTGCGCGCGCCATCGGCGAGTACGGTTCGGTGATCTTCATCGCGGGCAATATGCCCATGGTCTCGGAGATCACGCCGTTGATCATCATCGGCAAGCTGGAACAGTACGACATCGCTGGGGCCACCGCCGTGGCGGTGGTGATGCTGGTGATGTCCTTTTTCATGCTGCTGGTGATCAACTCACTGCAGTCCTGGCAGCGTAAACGATCGGGGGCAGCATGAGTGGCACACCTTCTTCGGTGCGCCAGATCTCCACCACCGAGGCGCCCTGGGTGCGCTGGACGCTGATCGGCCTGGCGCTGGTCTTTCTGCTGCTGTTTCTGGTGCTGCCGCTGGCGGCGGTCTTTGCCGAAGCCCTGCGCAAGGGCGTGGGCGCCTACCTGGACGGTCTGCGCGAGCCCGATGCCTGGTCCGCGATTCGGCTCACGCTGATCACGGCCGCTATCGCTGTGCCCCTGAACCTGGTGTTTGGCGTGGCGGCGGCTTGGTGCATCGCCAAGTACGAGTTTCGCGGCAAGGCCTTTCTCACCACCTTGGTGGACCTGCCGTTCTCGATCTCGCCGGTGGTGGCGGGCCTGATGTACATCCTGGTGTTCGGCGCCCAGGGGTGGCTGGGGCCCTGGCTTGAGTCGCATGACATCAAGATCGTGTTCGCCGTACCTGGCATCGTTCTGGCCACGGTGTTCGTGACCTTTCCCTTCATCGCGCGCGAGCTGATTCCGCTGATGCAGGCCCAGGGTAACGAAGAAGAACAGGCGGCCATCGTGCTGGGTGCCAGCGGCTGGCAGACCTTCTGGTACGTGACGCTGCCCAATATCAAGTGGGGTCTGATCTACGGCGTGATCCTGTGCAACGCCCGGGCCATGGGCGAGTTCGGCGCGGTGTCGGTGGTGTCGGGGCATATCCGCGGCCAGACCAACACCATGCCGCTGCATGTCGAGATTCTCTATAACGAGTACCAGTCGGTGGCCGCCTTCGCGGTGGCCTCGCTGCTGGCGCTGCTGGCCCTGGTCACGCTCGTGATCAAGTCGGTGGCCGAGTGGAAGCATGAACGCGAGATGAAGGCGGCTGCGGCCCTGCCGCCCGAGCAACCGACGTCGTGGGCGCCGCCCGCCGGCGCCGTGAAGGGATCCCTATGAGTATCGAGATCAAAAACGTCAGCAAGAACTTCGGCGATTTCCAGGCCCTGCGCGATGTGTCGCTGCAGATTGAGTCGGGCGAACTGATCGCCTTGCTGGGGCCCTCGGGCTGTGGCAAGACCACGCTGCTTCGCATCATCGCTGGCCTGGAGTCGTCGGATGCCGGCAGCATCTACTTCAGCGGCGAAGACACCACCGACGTTCATGTGCGCGAACGCGGCGTGGGCTTTGTCTTCCAGCACTACGCCTTGTTTCGGCACATGACCGTGTTCGAGAACGTGGCCTTTGGCCTGCGCATGAAGCCGCGCGCGCAGCGGCCCTCCGAGGCGCAGATCCGCACCAAGGTGCACGAGCTGCTGGGGCTGGTGCAGCTCGATTGGCTGGCCGATCGTTTTCCCTCGCAGCTCTCGGGCGGTCAGCGTCAGCGAATCGCTCTGGCGCGGGCGTTGGCGGTGGAGCCCAAGGTGCTGCTGCTGGACGAACCTTTTGGCGCGCTCGATGCCAAGGTGCGCAAGGAGCTGCGTCGCTGGCTGCGCCGCCTGCATGACGAGTTGCATGTGACCAGCATCTTCGTGACCCACGACCAGGAAGAGGCGCTGGAAGTGGCCGATCGGGTGGTGTTGATGAATGGCGGCGTGGTCGAACAGGTCGGTTCGCCCCAGGATGTGTGGGACCACCCGGCCAGCCCCTTTGTCTATGGCTTTCTGGGCGATGTGAATCTCTTTCACGGCCGCGCCCACCAGGGCGAGGTGCATCTAGAGGGCCTGCGTCTGCAGGCGCCCGAGCATGCCGACGCCCAGGACGCCAAGGCCTATGCCTACGTGCGCCCGCACGATCTGGAGGTGACCCGCTACCAGCCGGGTCAGGTCGTGGGCGGTGACGGGGGCATCGTGGCGCGACTGGCGCGGGCCATCGTGGTCGGCCCGATCGCCCGCCTGGAGCTGGTCACCTTGGACGATTCCCGTGTATCGGACAAGGCTGGATCCGATTCCATCCTCGAAGCCCAGATTCCCGCGCAACAATACAGGGATGCCGGCTTCCAGGAAGGCGACACCCTGTTGGTGACGCCCCGAAAGGCCCGGGTCTTCGTGGAGGGTTGATGTGATTGCATGGCTGGATGGGGTGCCGCGCCGCGTGCTGGCGCTGGTCGCCGCCGGGTGTGTGGCCATGCTGGCGTTCGGCCTGTACCTGCAGCATGTCGTGGGCTTGAATCCGTGCCCTATGTGCATCGTGCAGCGCTATGCCCTGATCGGGGTGGCGATCGTGGCCGCACTGGGGGCCCTGGTCTCACGGCGGGGCGGCTGGCTGGCCGGCAGTGCGCTGGGCGTGGCGCTGGCCGTGTTCGGTGCCTTCGTCGCAGCGCGCCAGAGTTGGCTGCAGTGGCATCCGCCTGAGGTGGTGTCTTGCGGTCGCGATTTCTACGGAATGATTGCGACCTTTCCGCTGGAGCGGGCGATCCCCATGATCTTTCGGGGCGGCGGCGATTGCGCCGCGGTCGACTGGACGTTCCTGGGAGGCTCGATCGCCAATTGGTCGTTCCTGTGCTTTGTGGGGATCGCCGTCGTCTTGTCGGC
>CANGSD010000279.1 GCA_947455875.1 Comamonadaceae bacterium | reverse complement strand
TGCGAACGCCGCGCTCGATCACGCACAAGGCGCCGATACGGGCGGTGGGGTCGATCTGGGCGTCGGGGTCGATGACGGCGCTGGGATGAATGCGCGGACCTGCCGGCGGCGCCAGACGCGCCTTCCACCAGCGGGTGAGACGGGCGAAGTACAGATACGGATCGTCGGTTTCGATGGCGGCGCCGCGCGCCAGGGCCGCCTCAAGCAGGGCCGGCGCCACAATGACACAGGCCGCCCGAGAGGCGGCCAGCTGGGATTGGTAGCGGGGGTTGCTCAGGAAACTGAGCTCGGAGGCCGCGGCGGTCTCCAGGGGCGCCAGGCCGGTCAGGGGAATGTGGGGGTCGCCATGCAAGCGCCCGCCCAAGGCCCGAACGATGTCGCCCAGCGAGAGCGCCACCTCACTTGCTCGCGTTGAGCGCCCTGATCACCTTGTCGGTGATGTCGTGCTTGGGGTTGATGTAGACGGCCTCCTGGATCACGAGGTCGTATTTTTCTTGTTCGGCCACTTGGCGGATCACGCGGTTGGCGCGATCGATCACCTGCTGGAGTTCTTCGTTCTTGCGGGCGTTGAGGTCTTCCTGGAACGCGCGGCGTTTGCGCTGGAAATCACGGTCCTGGTCCATCAGTGCTTTCTGGCGAGCGGCGCGCTGACTCTCGGACAAGGTGGGCGCGTCACGCTCGAAGCGCTCAGAGGCGACCTTCAGCGCGTTGCCCATGTCGTTGAGCTCCTTCTCGGGACGTGAGAAGTCCTGTTCGAGCTTGGCCTGGGCGGCCTTAGCCGCGTTCGCGTCGCGCAAGATCCGATCGGTGCTGACGAAGCCGATGCGAAATTCCTGGGCCAGGGTCGGTGCGGACATCACCAGCGAAATCAGGAGGTACGCTGCCCAATGATGGCGAATGGTCTTCATTAGAAGGAAGTTCCGATCTGGAATTGGATTCTCTGGATTCTATCCGTGGGGAGCTTACTGAGCGGATTGGCGAAACTCAGACGCAGGGGCCCCATGGGCGACACCCAGGACAGGCCCACGCCAACCGAGGCGCGCAGGTCGCCGAAGTCGACGCGCTGGCTTTCGGCGAAGACGTTACCGACATCCAGGAATCCGTAGGCCCGCAGGGTGCGGTCGTTGCCGGCGCCGGGCATGGGCACAATCATCTCGTTGTTCAGGATGATCCGCTTGGCACCGCCGACAACGGCGCCGTCGGACCCGCGTGGGCCCAGCGTGCCCTGTTGGAAGCCACGCACCGAGCCCAGGCCGCCGCCATAGAAGTTCTTGAAGATCGGCATGTCTCGCCCCCCCAGACCTTTGCCCATTCCGATCTCGGAGTTGAATGCAAAGGTGTACTGCTTGGTCAGGGGGAAGTACTGCTGAAATTGGTAGGTGCCTCGCACGTACTGGGCATCGCCGCCCGCCCCCCACTCGCCCGAAGCCCGCTGCAAGCGGCCCCGAGTCGGGGCCAGGGCGCTGTCGCGGCTGTCGCGGGCCCAGCCCAGGGTCAGGGGCACCAGGGTGGTAGTCGAGCCGTATTGGGTGATGTAGTTGTCGAACGTGAGCGGAAGGAAATCTCCGCGATTGATCTGGGTCCGTTCGACGCTCGCACCAAAGGCCACGGTGTCCAACTCGGTGAAGGGCACGCCAAAGCGAAGGCCCGCACCAGAGGTCACGATTTCGTAGCTGCCGCCCTGGCTCTGATAGGGGCGGGTCGTTCGGTGGAACACATCGAGCGCGCGGGACACACCATCGCGGGTGAAGTAAGGGTCGACCGAGGACAGGAGCAGCGTGCGGTTGAATTTGCTGGTGTTGAGTTCGGCGGCCAGGTACTTACCGGAACCGAAGGCGTTTTCCTGGCGAATGCCGAACCCCAGGCCGAATTTGTCGGCACTTGAAAAACCAGCCGAAAGTGAAATGCTGCCCGTGGGCTTTTCGACCACGTTGATGTTCAGATCCACCTGGTCCGGCGCACCGGGGATGGGGGCCGTCTCGATGTTGACATCACGGAAGAAGCCCAGTCGGTCCACGCGATCGCGCGAGCGACGAATGCGATCGCCGTCGTACCAGCTGGCCTCGAACTGGCGAAATTCACGGCGGATCACTTCGTCGCGGGTTCGGGTGTTGCCCGAGACATTGATACGCCGCACGTAGGCGCGGCGCGAGGGATCGGCCACGATCACCAGGTTGACGCGGTTGGTGGCACGGTCGATTTCGGGACGAGCCTCGACCTGCGCGAACGCATAGCCGAAATTGCCGAAGTATTCGGTGAAGGCCTTGGTGGTCTCTGCTACGCGCGCGCCGTTATACGGCTCGCCCGCGCGCACGGTCACCATCGACTTGAATTCATCGTCGCGGCCCAGGTAGTTGCCCTCGAGCTTGATTCCGCTGACCACGAAACGCTCGCCCTCGGTGACGTTGACCGTGATGGTCAGGTCCTGCTTGTTCGGGGACACTGCGACTTGGGTGCTGTCGATGCTGAACTCGAGGTAGCCACGCTGGCTGTAATAGGAACGCAGCGACTCGAGGTCGGCATTGAGCTTGACGCGCGAGTAGAGGTTGGACTTGGTGTACCAGCTGAAGAAGCCCCCCGTATCCAGATCGAACAGGCCCTTGAGGGTGCTCTGGCTAAAGGCCTTATTGCCCACGATGCGAATGTCTCGGATCTTGGCGGCCTCACCTTCGGTGACGGTGAAAGTGAGGTTGACGCGGTTTCGCTCGATCGGAGTGATCGTGGTCACCACCTCGGCGCCATAGAGGCTGCGCGCGATGTACTGGCGCTTGAGTTCCTGCTCGGCGGAGTCGGCCAGAGCCTGGTCGTAGGGGCGACCTTCGGTCAGGCCGACATCGCGCAGGGCTTTCTTCAGGGTGTCCTTGTCGAATTCGCGGGTGCCCACGAAGTTGACGTCGGAGATGGTCGGACGCTCCTCGACGATCACGACCAGCACCTCGCCGGCCACTTCCAGGCGAACGTCCTTGAACAGACCCAGGGCGAACAAAGCGCGGATGGCGGCAGCGCCCTTGTCTTCGGTATAGGCATCACCCACACGCACCGGCAGCGACGCGAAGACGGTGCCGGGCTCAATGCGCTGCAGGCCTTCCACCCGGATGTCGCGGATCTTGAACGGGTCGACCGCCCAGGCATGTACCGCCAAGACCAGAGTCGACAGGCTCACCAGGGTCCGTGCGGCAAGGCGCTTGATGTTTTT
>CANGSD010000278.1 GCA_947455875.1 Comamonadaceae bacterium | reverse complement strand
TAGACCTTGAGCGCGCCCTTGTCGCCGACGGCGTTGGGGCGCTGGAAGATCCAGTTTTGCCAGGCGGTCAAGCGCCCGAACACGCGGGTGAACATGTTTTCCACGCCGTTGAATCGCAGATTGGCTTCCAGGCCGGTGAGCGAGTCCGGGCTCATGGCCACGCGTTCCTCGATCGCGATGCGGGTCTCGTCGGCCCAGTCGATGTCGTCGGGGTTGCTGGTGACCAGGCCCAGGGCAAACGCGGCGTCGGCATCGAGCAGCTTACCGGCTTGGGCGCGCACGGCGTCCATGGCGGGCTGTTCGTTGTAGAAGCGCCGCTGCAGGCGGCTTTGGCCGGTGATCATCGGGTACAGGCCGAAGTTGGTGTCGCCCACCAGGATCTTCGGTGCGTTGGCGGCGTCATCGGGCAGCGCCAGGTGATAGATGCGGTCGCAGGCCAGGGCCAGTTCCAGGAAGGAGCCGACAAAGCACGAGCCCGATTCGATCAGCGCAAACAGGCTGCGCGAGGACACATCGATGCGGCTGAAGGTGCGACGCAAGAGGCCTATCGTCTCGCGCACCAGCCAGTGGTCCTTGTGCGCCATCAGGGTGGCGTCCATGGCCGTCACGGCGGCGGCATCGCCCTCGGTCTTGATCAACCAGGTGCCGATGTCCAGCTCGTTGGTGCGCATGTTCAGGATGGCGTCTTCGAGCTCGCGCGCCATCTGCAGCGGGTACCAGTTCGCGCCTGCGGCTTCGATGCCGGCGATGTCGGTGGGCTGCGCGCCGGTGGGGGCCTTGACGGTGAAGGTGGCGGTGCGCTTGGCGCGGTCGATCTGGACGACCACATTCGGATAGCGCAGTGCGTCAGCCGTGATCTCGCGCTGCAGGGGCGTGAGGGTCACGCCCTTGCCATCGGCAGGACGGTCGCTGCCCGCAGCCAGCTCCAAGGCACGCGCCTGCACGGCGGCGGCAAATTGCGCGGGCTTGGCGATGTGATCGACCAGGCGCCAGTCCTTGGCCTTCTGACCGCGCACGCCTTCGACGCTGGTGCAAAACAGGTCGGCCAGGTCGTGACGCACTTTCTTCTTGTCGGTCACGCGGGTGAGGCCACCGGTACCCGGCAGCACACCGAGTAGCGGCACCTCGGGCAGGCTGACCGCGCTGGAGCGGTCGTCCACCAGCAGGATCTCGTCGCAGGCCAGGGCCAGCTCGTAGCCGCCGCCGGCACACGCGCCATTGACCGCCGCCAGGAATTTCAGGCCGCTGTGCGCGGAGCTGTCTTCCAGGCCGTTGCGGGTTTCGTTGGTGAACTTGCAGAAGTTCACTTTCCAGGCGTGGCTGGAAACCCCCAGCATGAAGATGTTGGCGCCGGAGCAGAACACCTTTTCCTTGGCGCTGGTCACGACCACGGTGCGCACTTCGGGATGCTCGAAGCGGATGCGGTTGATCGCGTCGTTCAGCTCGATGTCGACGCCCAGGTCGTAGCTATTGAGCTTGAGCTTGTAGCCGGGGCGCAGACCGCCGTTCTCATCAAAGTCCGCCGACAGGGTGGCCACGGGGCCGTTGAAGCTGAGTTTCCAGTGGCGGTACTGGCTCGGGTGGGTCTGGTATTCCACGCGCAGGTCTTGGCTCATGTGTTGTCTCCTGTAGTCGGCTGAACTGACACGCACTGTAATGCGTGCTCTACCGACATGTCAAGCACTTTTATGCATGTTTTTTTAAATGGGCAGGCCGAGCGCGGTGCGCACCTGCCGGCGCAGGGCTTCGAAGGTGGGGCCCAGGGGCGCGGCGCTGGTGTCCAGCTGCAGCTCGGCCTTGGAATAGAAGGCAGCCCGGCTGGCCAGGATGTCCTTGAGGTCCTGCATGGCCTCCCGGTTACCGGCCATGGGCCGCAGGTCGCCCTGGGCGGCGACACGGGCCATGTGGTCCTCGGGGCTGGCCTGCAGCCAGACGGTGGTGCAGTGCGCCAGCATCAGATTGAAGGTGGCGGCATCGGACACCAGGCCGCCGGGGGTGGCCAGCACCGCCTCGGGGTAGATCTGGATGGCCTCCTCCAGGGCGCGGCGCTCGTAGCGGCGGTAGGCGTTCTGGCCATACAGGGCCTGGATTTCATTGACCGAGCAGCCGGCGAATTTCTCGATCTCGCGGCTCAATTCCACGAAGGGAAAGCCCAGGTCCTCCGCCAGCATGCGGCCCAGCGCGGACTTGCCTGCACCGCGCAGGCCGACCAAGGCAATGCGGGGGCTGCGCGGGCCGGCGGCCGCCTGCGGACTGCCCCCGAGCATTTGACCCACCGACTCGCGCACCCGGCGCAAGGTGGCCTCGTCGCGGTCTTGGAGCATCTCGCGCAGCATCAGCCACTCAGGTGAGCGGGTGGTCACATCGCCCAACAATTCGGCCAGCGAGCACTGCAGGGCCTGGGCCACCTGCAGCATCACCAGCACCGAGGCATTGCCCACGCCATATTCCAGGTTGGCCAGGTGGCGCTCGGACACCTGCGCCGCCTCGGACAGGGCCTTGCGCGTCATGCCGCGCCGCGCGCGCAGGGCCCGCACCCGCTCGCCCAAGCCGATCAGGAAGGGGTGCTTGGCCACAGCGGCCTCGCCCGCCGGATCGGCAGAAGGCACTATAGTGCTTGACATCAGGAAACACCGGCCGTAGAGTTCATGCACGCACGATATTGCAACTTCGCCGAAACTGCAAGTCTCTCATCGCCCGCCAAGGACATTGCCATGACCCTGCCCACCCCGGACACCTTCAAGGCCCAGATTGCCGAGCTGACCGCCCAGATCGCCGCCCGGCCACTGGATGCGGATCTGGACACTTGGCTGAACCAGACGCACGGCCCTGCCAGTGCCACGTATGCCGCGCTCAAGGCCAGCTGCGTGGCCGGCGCCGAGCAAGGCTGGCTGTGCAGCCGCGAAGGCGGCGGTCTGCGCTACGGCCGCATCTTCAAGCCCGCCGACGACCTGCACGGCTACTCGGTCGATGTGGTCGACATGAAAGACGTGGCCGGGCCCCACCATGTGCACCCCCACGGCGAGATCGACCTGATCATGCCGATCGAGGGCGAGGCCACCTTCGACGGCCGCCCTGCCGGCTGGCTGGTGTGCCCGCCCGGTAGCGCCCACCGCCCCACCGTGCGCCAGGGGCGTGCGCTGGTGCTGTACCTGCTGCCACAGGGACAGATCCAGTTCACCGGCTGAAGCCACCCACCTTCCCACC
>CANGSD010000277.1 GCA_947455875.1 Comamonadaceae bacterium | reverse complement strand
GTGGGCAATGTCTATCTGGGCAAGGTGGCCCGGGTGCTGCCTGGCATGCAGTCGGCCTTCATCGACATCGGCCTGGAGCGGGCTGCCTTTTTGCATGTGGCCGACGTCTGGCAGCCCACACCCGAAGGCGAGAGCCTGAGCGCGGGCCGCCAGTCGCAGCCGGTAGTCCCCATTGAGAAACAGGTGTTCGAGGGCCAACCCCTGCTGGTGCAGGTGATCAAGGACCCGATCGGTACCAAGGGCGCGCGCCTGTCCACCCAGGTGAGCATCGCCGGTCGGATGCTGGTGCACCTGCCCCAGGACGACCACATCGGCGTCTCGCAAAAGATCCCGCCGGCCCAGCGCGATGCACTGCGCACGCGCGTGCAGGCCCTGGCCGGCACACCAGCCACGGGCGGCGGAGGCGGCTTCATCTTGCGCACGAACGCAGAAGACGCCTCAGACGCCGAACTGGCCGACGACATCGCCTACTTGCGCAAGACCTGGGCGCGTATCCGGCAGGCGAGCAGCACGCTGCCCCCGGGGTCGTTGTTGCATCAAGACCTGAGCCTGCTGCAGCGGGTGCTGCGTGATCTGGTCAGCGAAGACACCCAGACCATTCGCATCGATTCGCGCGAGCAGTTCGCGGCGCTGCAGGCCTTCGGTCAGGAATTCATGCCGGCGGCGGCGGGGCGCCTTCATTTGTACAAGGGCGAGCGCCCGATCTTCGATCTGTATGCGATCGACGACGAGATCACCCGCGCGCTCGGTCGCCGGGTCGACCTGAAGTCCGGCGGCTACCTGATCGTGGACCAGACCGAGGCGCTCACCACGGTGGATGTGAACACCGGTGGCTTTGTCGGCGCACGCAATTTCGACGAGACCATCTTCAAGACCAATCTGGAAGCGGCCCAAGCGATTGCGCGTCAGATGCGCCTTCGCAATCTGGGCGGCATCATCATCGTCGACTTCATCGACATGCAACGCACCGAGCACCGCGAAGCGGTGCTGGCCGAATTGCACAAGCAGCTGGCGCGTGACCGGGTCAAGACCATGGCCGGGACGTTCTCGCAGCTCGGGCTGGTCGAGATGACCCGCAAGCGCACGCGCGAATCGCTGGCCCATGTGCTGTGTGAGCCTTGTGCGGCCTGCCAGGGCACTGGCCAGGTGCTGACCTCGCGCAGCGCCTGCTACGACATCTTGCGCGAGATCCTGCGTGAGGCGCGCCAGTTTGATCCGCGCGAGTACCGCATCGTGGCCTCGCCCAAAGTGATCGAATTGTTCCTCGACGAGGAAAGCCAGCATCTGGCGGGCTTGTCGGACTTCATTGGCAAACCCATCTCGCTGCAAAGCGATGCGGCCATGGGCCAGGGCCAGTACGACATCGTGCTGCTCTAGCCGCACGCTGCACGTGCTCAGGCCGCCTGCGCGACGCGCGCCTGACTCTCCCACTGCCAGGCATGGGCCAGGATGCTGTCCAGGCCGGGGTACAGCGGTGTCCAGCCCAGTTCACGCCGAGCCCGCTGGGCGTCGGCCACCAGCACCGGCGGATCGCCCGGACGCGGCGGATCATCGCGCACAGGGATCGGGTGACCCGTCACACGCCGCGCCGCCGCGATCACTTCGTTCACGGAGTGCCCCTGGCCGGTGCCCAGGTTGTAGGTGTCGCTGGGGCCCCCAGCCACGAGGCGGCGCAGGGCCAGCAGGTGGGCGACGCACAGGTCCTGAACATGGATGTAGTCGCGGATGCAGGAGCCATCAGGCGTGGCGTGGTGACTGCCATAGCGCGCGATCGCGTCGCGGCGGCCGCTGCCCACCTGCAGCACCAGTGGGATCAGGTGCGTCTCGGGTTCATGGCGCTCGCCCAGCGAGCCATCGGGGTGGGCGCCTGCCGCATTGAAATACCGCAGCGTGATCGAGCGGATGCCGTGGGCCTGGCCGTAGTCCTGCAGGAGGTATTCGACAGCGAGCTTGCTGTGACCATAGGGGTTGATGGGGCGGCAGGGATGCGATTCGTCGATCAACGGGGTGTGCGGCGTGCCATAGACCGCCGCCGTGGAGGAGAACAGAAAGGACTGAATACCTGCCTCGACCATTGCATCGAGCAAGCCCAAGGTCTGGGTCAGGTTGTTGCGCCAGTACTTGGACGGGTTTATCGTCGATTCGCCCACCAGGCTGGCAGCGGCGAAGTGCATCACGCAGGCCGGGCGGGTCTGCCTCAGCACATCACGCACGAACGTCAGATCGCCGATATCGCCACGGTGCAATTCCTGTGGCCGGACAGAATCGGCATGGCCAGTGGACAGGTTGTCGATGACGACCGGCTGCAGGCCTTGATCGCGCAGCATGCGCACCATGTGCGAGCCGATATAGCCGCAGCCGCCGGCGACCAGTACCGTGCGGGGATCGAGTTCGTGGGATGCCATGGCGTGCGCCTGAAGGGATCGGCGGGCCATGATAGGAAGCACGGCGCCGCGATGGGGCGCCGCAATGTAAAAAGCGCAAGCCTAGGTGGGCTGCATGTCGCTCTGGTGCAGGCGGGTGTACAGCCCGCCGCGTGCGAGCAACTCGGCGTGGGTGCCTTGTTCGGCGATGCGGCCGTGATCGATCACCACGATGCGGTCCGCGTGCTCGATGGTGGAGAGCCGGTGCGCGATGACCAGGGTGGTACGACCCGCGACCAGGCGGGCCAGGGCCTGCTGCACCAGGCGCTCGGATTCGTTGTCCAGGGCCGAGGTGGCTTCGTCCAGGATCAGGACCGGCGCGTCCTTGTACAAGGCGCGGGCGATGGCCAGTCGTTGACGCTGACCGCCGGACAACTCCGAGGCGTTATGCCCCAGCAGGGTGTCGATGCCGGCGGGCAGGCTGGCCACATGCGCGCCGAGGTTGGCCGCTTCCAGGCAAGCCAGCACGCGTGCGCGATCGACGCTTTGCCCCAGAGCCACGTTCTCGGCGATGGACTGGTTCAACATCACGATGTCCTGGCTCACCATGCCGATCTGACGTCGCAGGGCGGTGGTCTGCAGGCTCGGCAGCGCCAGGCCATCGAGCAGCACGCGCCCGCCTTGCGGCTCGATGAACCGGGGCAGCAGGTTGGCCAGCGTGGTCTTGCCGCCACCTGAAGGGCCCACCAGGGCGACGACTTCGCCGGGGGCGATCTCCAGGCTCAGATCGTCCAGCACGGGCGGGCCGTCCTGGCCATAGCGCACGGTCACCTGCTCGAACACCACAT
>CANGSD010000276.1 GCA_947455875.1 Comamonadaceae bacterium | reverse complement strand
CGACGGCATGGCCGTGGTCTGGTCGACGCAGGACGCGCACGGCCAGGACCTGGAGCTCGACCTGAAACCCTGGGCCGACCAGCTCGAGCAGGAGGAAGTGCCGGTCTACCTCACGATCGGGCGCTCCCGCTCCCTGCGTGCGGTCGGTCAGCTTGCGCGTTTTCGCGGTGTGCCGGGCGCATGGGTCGAAGACGAGGTGTCCGAGGCGCTGCCGGTGGACATCCCCCGCGCGGCGCCGAATCTGGCCCTGTCGGCGGGCGCCTTGCCCTCGTCGGCCTTTCTGCATTTGCAGCTCATGACCGTGCGCAAGGACAACGAGGTGTTCAAGCGCGGCGCCTATGCACCGCCAATGCTGGCGCTGCCGCCTGACAGCGCCTTGCGCCAGCGCGCCCAGGCGCTGGCCGCTCAGATGCGCAGCAAGGCCGCCTTCCTCGTCAAGCAAACTGCGGATCCGTCCTCGCGCCTCGAAGACCGCCTGGCCTTGCTGGAAGGCAAGACCCGTCTGGGCAGCCTGGTGGCGGCCTTGCCGGTGCTGGAGGCGCTGCTGCGTAGCCCGGCAGTGTCGCCGTATGCGCTCTATCTGGCCCTGTGCGCACAGCTGGGCCCCTTGGCCACCCTGCGCCCGGGCGCGGTGCCCCTGTTGCCGCCGCCGTGGCAGCAGGCCGATCCTCTGGCGGCGTTGGGGCCGGTGCTCGATTCGCTCGAAGACTTCGTCGGCGAAGTCAGCCAAGAGTGGCGCACCGCCTTGTTCGACTTTGATGCCGGCGTGTTCAGCCTGCCGCTGGAGCCGGCCTGGATGGCGCCGCGTCTGGTGGTCGGCTTGCGCGGCCAGCCCGAGCGTGAGCTGGCAGCCTGGATGGCCGGCGCTGTCATCGGCTCGCGTACGGTCTGGACCTCGCTGTCCGACCGCCGCGTGCTGGGCGCCGCCCGCCGCCCCATCGAGGACGCCCCCGAGCTCGGCCTGCGCTCGAGCGCCGGTTACACCTTGTTCGGGATCGACGTCGCCGACAGCTTCATCGTCCCCGGTCAGGCGCTGGTGATCAGCAACGCCAACGAAACCAGCGCCATGCAGCGCCCCCACGAAATGGTGATCTTCCTCAAGGGCTGATGCCCGACGCGTTTCGCCTCATCCAGACCCCACTATGGCCACCACCTCCTCTTTGTCTTCCGTGTTGGCGCAATCGCGCGGCACCACCCTGGCCGGCGGAGTGGACTTTCCGTCTGCACAGTTTCGCGACTTCTACCGCGTGCTGGATCTGGCCTGCCGCGCGACGGCCCAGGTCCGCGAGGACGAAGCGTCCGCGGTCAGCCAAGGTCTGAGCAAGCAGCTGGAGCAGCTGATCGAGCTGCAGACCCTGGAGGCCCGGCGCATCGGGGGCCGCTCGGGCGCCGACACGGAGTTTCACGCGCGCTACCTCAAGGCCGCGCTGGCCGATGAGTTGTTAATCCATGCCGACTGGGCGGGCCGACCGCACTGGCGTCATGTCTTGCTCGAGGCCCAGCTGTTTCGCACCAGCAACGCCGGCGAAAAAGTGTTTGATGAAATCGAGCAGATCCTGTCGCAACGCGAGCCCGCCCAGCGACCGATCGCTCGCCTGTACCTGAGCGTGCTCTCGCTGGGTTTTCAGGGGCGCTACCGCGACACGCCCGCCCTGAGCAAGATTGCCGACTACCGGCGTGAGCTTTTCCAGTTCATCTACCAGCGTGCGCCCGACCTGCAGGGGCGCGACCGCACGCTGTCGGCGGGCGCCTACGCCAGCACCCTGTCGCATCTGGCCGCCCGACGTCTGCCTCGGCTGAGTCGGGGGTGGGTGCTGATTCTGTTGGTGTTGCTGGGCTTGTTGGCGGTCTCTGAGCTGCTCTGGCTGTGGCAATCGTGGCCGGTGCGCGAGGCGGTGGACGTCGTGCAGGCAGAAAGTGCAGGGCTGTCGTGCTGAGTTTTCTTGCTGACCATCTGGCCATCGTCGCCTTGCTGGCGCTGCTGCTGATCGCCCTGTTGGTGCTGGCGCTGGTGCTCTGGGCGGCCGCCCAAGGCGCTGACCGCGAGCGCAAGGCCGGTGCGGGGGCGGCGCCGGTGCGCCAACTGAATCTGGACTCGTTCCGGCAGTCCTTCCGCCGGGCGGTGGAGCTGATCGAGGCCAACCTCGCCTCGCGCTCGGAACGCTACAACCTCAGCTGGACCCTTGTCATCCACGAGGCCGACACCGAGCAGCTGCTGCCCTTGGTGGCCTCGGGCTTGCCCAGCGCGCTGAGCACCGATGCCACGTTGGATGTGCGCACCCACGGCATGCACTGGAATTTCTTTGACAAGGGGGTGGCCATCCAGTTGCAGGGGGCGAACCTGGGCACGCCCGACGAGGCTCGCTCTCTGGGGACCGATGTCTGGGACCAGTTTCTGGGTCTGTGCCGCAAGTACCGGCCGGACCGACCCTTTGATGCGGTCGTCGTCGCGGTCCCTGTGCAGGCCTTGATGGTGGCCGAGCCGCAGTCGGGGCTGGATCTGGCCGCCCGCGCCAAGGCCGTGCACCGGCGTCTGTGGCTGGCCCAAAACCGCTTCGCCCTGCAGTTTCCGGTCTACCTGGTGGTCACCGGTTGCGACACCGTGTCTGGCTTCACCGCCTTCGGACAGGCGCTGCCCGAGACCCTGCGACGCAGCATGCTGGGTTGGTCCTCGCCCTATGAGCTGAGCGCGCCTTTCCAGACGGCCTGGATCGACACCGGCATGGACGACATCACCCGCGACGTGCAGGACGCCTGTGCCGAGCTGTGCGCCCTCGAGCCCGCAGGCGAAGACAGCGCCGACTACTTCATGCTCCCCGCCGAGTTGGAGAGGATGCGACGCGGCATGAAGCTGTTCGTGGAAGAGCTGATGCGCACCAGTGCCTACCACGAGCCTTTCTTTTTCCGCGGCTTCTACCTCACGGGCGACTGCGGCGAGCCAGCGGCTTTGCGCGCGGCCTTGCTCGCGCCCACGGCGGCTGCAGGCGACGAGGGCGTGCCGGGTATGTCTTCGGATGCATCGTCGGGTGCGCCAGCGGGGGAGGGCGCGCCCGCGCCGGAAGAAGCGTCTGCGTCGCGGGTGCCTGCGGCGGCCATGGAGCCGACCGGCCTGTCCGATGCACTCGAGCGCGAGCCGGCCTTCTTGCGGGATCTGTTCGAGCACAAGATCTTTGCCGAGCCCGGTCTGGTGCGGGCCTCGCGTGTGCAGCGGCT
>CANGSD010000275.1 GCA_947455875.1 Comamonadaceae bacterium | reverse complement strand
GAATCGGTCACGGCCGACACCGCCTTGCACACCCGCGACCTGGGCGGTCAGGCCACCACGCGCCAGGTCACCGATGCGGTCTGTCGCCAGCTGGCGCAGGCGCGCTGATTTTTTTGAATAACAACCCGAAGGAGACAGACATGCAGATCACGAAACCCACACGCTGGATCGCCTCGCTGATGGCGATGGCGGCCCTGACGGGCCTGGCCCTGCCCGCATCGGCGCAACCCTGCCCCGAGCGCAACGTGCAGTACTGGCAGGCCTTCCCGCCCGGCGGCGAGTCTGACCTGTCGGCGCGTCACCAACAGACGGTGCTGAAAAAGCGCTGCGCCAGCATCGACACCGTGATCCAGTACAAGGCTGGCGCGGGTGGCGCCCTCATGTGGTCGCAGATGAACCAGCTGCCTGGCGACGGCGCCAACATTGTGGGCATCAACCTGCCGCACATCGTCTTCCAGCCCATCGAGGGCCAGGTGCAATACAAGACCGCGGACATCACCCCGGTCTATTGGTTCCACTACACGCCCGACCTTCTGGTCGTGCCGGCCAGCAGCCCGATCAAGAACTTCGCCGACTTCATCGCTGCGGCCAAGAAGGATCCG
Organism: Comamonadaceae bacterium; assembly: GCA_947455875.1. The sequence goes on along the minus strand of CANGSD010000275.1, from coordinate 2,628 downwards.
GGCAAGCTGTCCCTGGGCGGTTCGGGCCTGAACTCGGCCAACCACGCGGCGCACGAGCGCCTGAATGCCGCTTTCGGCGTCAAGACCATCTACGTGCCGTTCAAAGGCACGGGCGATATGGCCAATGCGGTCCTGGGCAGCCAGATCGATGGCGCCATGACCTACACCACGTTCGCGATCAACAACAGCAGCCGCTTGCGCGCGCTTGCTGTGGCCATGGAGCGCCGTCACCCGCTGATGCCCGACGTCCCCACCTTCAAGGAGCTGGGCGTGAACTGGATCGACGGTGCGTATCGCGGCATCGGTGTGCCCAAGTCCACGCCGCCCGAGCAGCGTCGTCGCATCTCCGATCTGTGGGCGCAATTGAACAACGACCCCGAGATGAGGGAACTGGCCGCCCGCAACGGCTTTGAGCTGGTGAACGTGGGCGTGGACCAGATGGACGCCTTCATGCGTGAGCGCACCACGGTCTACACCGAAGGCGCGGCGCGTCTCGGCCTGGGTAAGAAGTAAGCCATGAAGCCTATCGGAACCCCCTTGTCCCCCTCGGCCACCCGCGTGATGCTGCTAGGCAGCGGCGAGTTGGGCAAGGAGGTCCTGATTGCGCTGCAGCGCCTGGGTGTCGAGACGATCGCGGTCGATCGCTATGCCAACGCACCCGGCCACCAAGTCGCTCACCATGCGCACGTGATCGCCATGAACGATGGCGAGCAACTGCGCGCCCTCATCGAGCGCGAAAAGCCCGACCTAGTGGTGCCCGAGATCGAAGCGATCGCCACGCCAGTGCTCGAGGCCCTGGAAGCCGAGGGGAAAGCCACGGTCATCCCCACCGCCCGCGCCGCGCGCCTGACCATGGACCGCGAAGGCATCCGGCGCCTGGCCGCCGAAACTCTGGGTCTGCCCACCAGCCCCTACCGCTTCTGCGATTCGCTGGCGCAATTGCAGGCTGCCATTAACGGCACCGACGGCCATGCGCCGATTGGCTACCCCTGCATCGTCAAGCCCGTCATGAGCAGCAGCGGCAAAGGCCAAAGCAAGATCGATAGCGCCGCCTACGTGCAAACCGCCTGGGACTATGCGATGGCTGGCGGCCGTGTCGGCCCGGGCCGGGTGATCGTCGAAGGCTTCATCGCCTTCGACTACGAAATCACCCAACTGACCGTGCGCGCCCTCGGCGCCGATGATCAGGTGCACACCCACTTTTGCGACCCGATTGGCCATGTGCAGGTCAGCGGCGACTATGTCGAGAGCTGGCAGCCTCACCCCATGAGCCCGAAGGCGCTGGCGCGATCGCGTGAGATCTCCCAGGCCGTCACCGCCAACCTGGGCGGGCGCGGAGTCTTCGGCGTCGAGCTGTTCGTCAAGGGCGACCAGGTCTGGTTCTCCGAGGTCAGCCCGCGCCCACACGATACCGGCATGGTCACCATGGTCACGCAGTGGCAAAACGAATTCGAGCTGCATGCCCGCGCCATTCTCGGCCTGCCGGTGGACACCGCGCTCAAGAGCCCCGGCGCCAGCGCCGTGGTCTATGGGGGCGTGGACGCCACGGGCATCGTGTTTGACGGCGTTGCCGAGGCGCTGTCCGTCCCGAACAGCGAGGTGCGCCTGTTTGGCAAGCCCGAGAGCTTCAAGAAGCGCCGAATGGGTGTCGCCCTGGTGCACGACGCCGACGTGGAAGTGGCGCGCACGCAAGCCAAATTGGCTGCCAGCAAGGTCAAGCCGCGCGTCGCCTGACGCCCCCCCGGCTCGTCGCCGTTAAGCGAACAAGTCGCCCTGCGCGGGGGCTGCAGCGGGCGCAGCAGCCACTGGCTTGCGGCGCACTCGCCCGCCTCGGCTTCCCGTAGGCGGCAAGCCACTCTTCCTCGACCCGTGGCGCGCCTGCACGGCGCTCGCCTCCTGGCGCGCGCCCTCCTGCTGCCGCAGTCCGTACATCCGCTCCTTCGCCGCGCGCAGCGCAGATTTCTCGTCGACGATCGGCGGGGGGTAGTCCTGGCCGATGCGGCACCCCGCCAATTCCTGCACCGGCGCAGGCATCGTCCAGGGCTCGGCCAGGTAAGGCAGGGGCACACGCGCCAGCTCCGGCACCCAGAGGCGGATGAAGAGCCCCTGCGGGTCCTGGTCCTTGGCCTGCTTGGTGGGCGAGTACATCCGCAAGGTGTTGATGCCGGTCGTGCCACTTTGCATTTGCATCTGGCTCCAGTGGATGCCCGGCTCGAAGTCCAGGAACTGGCGGGCCAGGAACAGGCCCGTCTCTCGCCAGTGCAGCCACAGGTGGTAGCTGGCAAAACTCACCAGCATCGAACGCATGCGGAAGTTCAACCAGCCCGTGGCGCGCAGGGACCGCATGCAGGCATCGACCATCGGGTAGCCAGTGCGGCCTTCGCACCAGGCGGCAAAGCGGGCTTGATCAAAGTCGTCTTCGCGCAAACCATCGCACACGCGTGCGAAGTTGCGAAACTCGATCTGCGGTTCGCTCTCGAGTTTCTGCATGAAGTGGCAATGCCAACGCAGTCGCCCCGCAAAGCCTCGCAGGTCGCGCGTCAGGGCGGGATCCGGCGTCGTCGCGATGGCGCGCTCCACCGCCTGATGCACGGTGCGCAGCGAGATCGTGCCAAAGGCCAGGTGCGG
>CANGSD010000274.1 GCA_947455875.1 Comamonadaceae bacterium | reverse complement strand
GGAGAAAAACTGCTTGAGCCCTGAACGCACGATGGCGTGGTCATCCACGATGCCGACTTTGATCATGTCTGTACTCTTTCCTCGCCTGCTGCTTGCCTCACTCCCGAATGAAACCAAATGGATTCATATTCAGGAACGATAAGCGGCAATTCTATGCACAACGCATGATCAATAGAGTCCTTGTGACGCACAAATCTAATTGAATGCGATGGGGTTGTGACCCGCGCGATGCGCGCACAACGTCCTACAGCGCGGCGCCGCATGGACCTACCGGATTTCGGGTTCCGCACCGATCGATGACGGTTGACCTAGCACCGTACGCTGGGTCTCCATGATTTCTTCGCCCGAGGACCACGACATGATCGAACAACGACAGACTCGCCAAACGCGCGCCAACGGATCGCCGATCGATACCGGCGGCAGCGTCTTTGACAGCACGCGCGAACTCGCTGCCCTGGCACTGGAGCGGGCCGCTGAAAAAATGCGCGATCTGCGTGAGGGCGTTGCCGACACCGCCAGCGGCGTCCAGCGCAAGGTCCACGACTATGCCGGCGCGACCTCGCGCTACGTCGCCGACCAGCCCGTACGCGCGGCCCTGATCGCCGTGGGCATCGGCGCGCTGGTCACGGCGGCGATCCTGGTCGCACGTCGTCGTCATCACCGCTATTGAGTCGACACGCGGGCACATGGCGCTGCACCCCATCTTCTCGGTGCTGGTGCGCCGACCCGATCTGCTCTTGGCCCATCTGGCCGGCTATGCCGACTTGATGCGCCAGGAAAGCCAGGTCACCGGTGCCTGGCTCGTGCGGCGCGCCATCGCGTGGGCCATCGCGATCCTGGCGTTCGTCGTATTCCTGATGCTCGCGGGGGTGGCTGCCATGATGGCCGCCCTCCAACACGATTTCCACTGGATGCTGCTGCTGGCGCCAGGCCTTGCACTGGTCCTGGCCATCGGGGCCTGCGGGTGGGCCCGGCGCAAACCGCCGCAGGCGGCTCTGAGCGAGCTGCGCGCGCAACTCCAAGCCGATGTTGACACCCTCCGAAGCCTGGGTTCGGTATGAGCGCACGGCGCCTGGCCCAATCGCGACTGGCCATCCTGGCCTACCTGCAACAAGGTCACGCCAGCGCATCGCAGACCCAGAGCGCGCAAGGCACTGCCTCCTCTCAGGCACAGGCCTCACCCTGGCGCAGCGCGCGCGATGCGGCGCGCCGCCACTGGGAGGACCATCCGGCTCGCTTGGCCGCCGGACTGGTCGCACCCTTGCTGTCGCACTGGGGCGGCAGGCATCCACTGGCCTTTCTGGGCATCGCTGCTGCGATCGGTGCCGCCCTGGTGATGGTGCGTCCCTGGAAGCTGATGTCGGTGACCGGCGTGCTGGTCGCCGCGCTCAAGTCCTCGAACCTGGCCTCGCTGGCGATGTCGGTTCTGGCATCGCGCCGCGCGGCCTCGCGCGATGGCGAGCCTTGATGAACACACGCCGGCGCAATGGCTGCGGCCGCCGACGTGTCCCGCTGTCTCACCCCCGACCGCAGCCCCAAGATCTGGAAGGAACACACCATGCTTCACACCCTGCGCATCCTGGCTCTGGCCAGCGCCGCCACTCTGTCGATCCTCGCAAGCGGCTGCGCCGTCACGCGCGGGCAATCGACGATGGGCAGCTACATCGACGACACGGGCATCACGGCGGGCATCAAGGCCCGCTTGCTCGAGGACAAGACCACCGGTGGCTTGTCGATCAACGTCGACTCGCTCAATGGCACAGTGGCCTTATCCGGCTTTGCGACCTCCGAAACCGAGAAAGCACGCGCTGAAACCATTGCACGCGAGGTCCAAGGGGTCAAGGGTGTGCGCAATAACCTGATCGTGCGCCCGCCCACGCGCTGATCTCTCAGCGCGCCAGCCCTGCGCGTGGCGCGGCGCGCCCGCCACGCCGACGATCAGCCTTGGGGTAATCCGATTGCGCCGCCAGTCGCTCGGCGCGCGCCTGCAATCGCCTCAGCGCCTCGTCCAGAGCCTGCGTCTGGGCCGATCGCAAGGGCGCGAGCAGATCGCGGTTGATGGCCCGCACCTGCGGCATCAGCTCCTCGTACAGGGCACGCCCAGCGACGGTCAGCGTCAGGCAGACCTCGCGCCGATCGGCCTGCCCGGGCACGCGATGCAGCAGGCCCTTGGCCACCAGCGAGGTCACCGCGCGGGACGTGCGGGCCCGATCCAATTGGATGCAATCGGCCAGCTGCGAAGACAAGACGCCATCTTGCTGCCCCAACCAGGCCAAGGCCCGCCACTCGCGGCGCGTGATCCCGTAGCGGCCCTCGCACAGGCGCACCACCATGGTCCCCGCCGTCGCCGCCAACCGACCCAGTCGATACAACAGCAAATCGTCGAGGGCCTGGGGATCGGTCAGACGCGAGGAAGGCATCAGGGTTTACCTGGTAAATGATTGATTTGAACAATCAATTGTCTCGCAACTAGAGTCGGGGCATGACCGCACGCCGTCCCAACCTGATCTACATCGTCGCCGACGACCTGGGCTTTGCCGACCTGGGCTGCTATGGCGGGCGCGACGCGCGCTTTGGCCCGGTCTCACCCGTCCTGGACGGCCTGGCCGCCCGCGGCCTGCGTTTCACCGAGGGCTACTCCAACTCGCCGGTGTGTTCGCCCACGCGCTTTGCCATCATGACCGGGCGCTACCAGTATCGACTGCGTGGCGCCGCCGAAGAGCCGATCAACAGCCGGTCCCGCCACAGCACGACGCTGGGCCTGCCGACCGACCACCCCACCCTGCCCTCCTTGCTGCGCGATGCAGGCTATCGCACCGCCCTCATTGGTAAATGGCATCTGGGTTACCCACCCACCTTTGGGCCCTTGCGATCGGGCTATGAAGAATTCTTCGGGCCCATGGCTGGCGGCGTCGACTACTTCACCCATGCCGCCAACACCGGCGACCATGATCTGTGGCACGGGGAGACACCGAAACAGGAGGAAGGTTACTTGACCGACCTGCTGTCGCGCCGCGCCGTGGACTACATCGACCGCATGGCCACGCAGGACGCGTCCTTTCTCCTGAGCCTGCACTACACCGCGCCGCACTGGCCCTGGGAGACCCGCGAAGACGCACAGATCGCACCGGGCCTCAAGGGCAAGCTGTTTCACCTCGATGGCGGCAACATCCACACCTACCAACGCATGATCCATCACATGGACGAAGGCATCGGTTGGGTGATGGACGCCTT
>CANGSD010000273.1 GCA_947455875.1 Comamonadaceae bacterium | reverse complement strand
TGTCTCGGGCTCGATGGAGCGCTATGCGCGCCTTTTGCTGGCCTTCTTGCACACCGCCACCCGGCAGGCGCCACGGGCTGCCTTTGCCTTTGGCACGGGTCTGAGCGATCTGCGCCCCGCCTTTCGCCTGCGCGACACCGACCAGATGCTGGCCATGGCCGACCAGACCATCGGTGATTTCGCGGGCGGCACCCGCCTGGCCGACTCGCTGGCGCAGTTGCGGTCCGACCATGCCCGCTGCCTGGTGGGCCGTCGCACCGTGGTCCTGATGATCACCGACGGCCTGGACACCGGCGAGCCCGAGCAGCTGGACGAACAACTGCAGTGGCTGCGTCGCCACACCCGCAAACTGCTGTGGCTCAACCCCCTTTTGCGCTACGAAGCCTATGCCCCCGTGGCCCGCGGGGCCCAGGTGCTGCACCGCCATGCCCACGGCATGCTGGCGGTGCACAATCTCAGTAGCTTGCACGCGCTCGCCCGCTCCCTGGCGGCCTTGATCCAGCGCGCAGGCACTTGACCCGATCATCACAGGAGACCCTCTCGTGGAAATGCAAGGCAGCCGCACGCTCGCCGTCACCGTGCAACAGGCTTGGGAGGCCTTGAACGACCCCGTCATGCTGCAAGCCTGCATCCCTGGTTGCGAAAAATTCGAGCTCACCGAGCCCGACACCTACGCCGTCACCACCGCCATCAAGATCGGGCCGGTGGCTGCGCGCTTTAGCGGCAGGGTGCGTTTTTCAGACATCGTGCCCCCTCAGTCCTACACCCTCGGCTTTGATGCCCAAGGCGGTGTGGCGGGCTTCGGCAAAGGCCAGGCTGCCGTGCGCCTAGCGCCCACTGACACGGGCTGTGAGTTGACCTACACCGTGCAATCCACCGTCGGCGGCAAGCTCGCCCAACTCGGTCAGCGGCTGATTGATGGCGCCTCGCGCTCGCTGGCCGAAGATTTCTTTCGCCGCTTCGAAGAGGCGCTCGCCCAGCGTTACCCCGCAGCCACAGGCGATGCCACCACCACACCGTCCGAGCCCACCGCGCAAGCACCGGCGTCTGCGCCACTGCTCCCCGCCTGGGGCTGGGGCCTGATCACCGTGGTCGTCGCGGCGGCTGTTTATCTGGCGACACGAGGCTAAGCCCATGGAAAACCTGGATGTCACGGTCCTGCGCACCTTGCACGAATGGCGCGCCCAAGGCCGCCAAGCGCTGCTGGTCACCGTCGTGCGCACCTGGGGATCCTCGCCCCGACCCATCGGCTCGATCATGGCGCTGTGTGACACCGGCGCGGTGGTGGGCTCGGTCTCGGGCGGCTGCATCGAAGACGACCTGATCGACCGTTACCGCCGTGCCAACGCCATCCCCGACGGCCCGCCCGAGCGCGTCAAGTACGGCATCCGCGCCGAAGAGGCCCACCGCTTCGGCCTGCCCTGCGGCGGCACCCTGGAGTTGATCCTCGAATTCAACCCCGACACCGCGTTGCTGGCACAACTGCTGCAGTCCCTGGGTCAAGGCCAGCTCATGGCACGCCGCCTGCACCTGGCCGACGGACAGGTGCAACTGCAACCCGCACAAGCCCCTGCCGCCCTGGAGGACGACGGTACCTGGCTGGTCAACACCTTCGGCCCGTCCTACCGCATGCTGCTGATTGGCGCCGGCCAGCTCGCGCAGTACCTGGCCACCATGGCGCGCTTTAGCGGCTTTGACGTCTGCGTCTGCGACCCGCGCGAGGAATACCGCGAGGGCTGGCAGATGCCCGACGTGCCGCTGATCACCGGCATGCCCGACGACGTGGTGCGTGAATTCCGAGTGGACCGTCGCAGCTGCGTCATCGCCCTCACCCACGACCCCAAACTCGACGACTTGGCCCTGCTCGAAGCGCTGGAGACCGAGGCCTTCTATGTCGGCGCCATCGGCTCGCGCCGCAACAACGAGGCGCGACGCGCCCGCCTGATCGAGCACTTCGACCAGACCGCCGAGAGCCTGGCGCGTCTGCGCGGGCCGATCGGCCTGTACATCGGCAGCAAGACGCCGCCCGAGATCGCGGTCAGCATCATGGCCGAGGTCCTCGCGGTCAAGAACCAGGTCGCCCTGCCGCGCGACTCGGACGTGGCCACCGCCAAGAACGCGCTGGCCCCCGCCGCCCCCGACGCCCCTGCCTGCCCCATCCGCGCGTGAGCACCGGCCTTGTGATCCTCGCGGCCGGCGCCGGCCGGCGCATGGGCGGGATCGCCAAATGCCTGATTGAGTTTCAGGGTCGCAGCCTGATCGCGCGCCTGCTACAACAGTTGGAGGACCTGCATGAAGTGCCAAACGCCCAGCGCGTGATCGTCCTGGGTCACCACGCGGCGCAGATCCAGGCCCACTTGGCGCAACTGCCCGCCCCTGCGGTGCCGCGCTGCGTGCTGAACCCGCAGCCCCAGGAAGACACCGCGTCCTCGCTGCGCGTGGGCCTGGCCGCCCTGCCCCCTGGGCTGCAGCAGGTGGTCGTGCTGCTGGCGGACCAACCCCTGATCGACGCCCACGATGTACGCGCCGCGCTGCAGGCCTACGCCCAGCGCGCACCGGGCATCCAGGTGCAGGTGCCGCAGGTGCAGGGCCAGCCGGGGCATCCGGTGATCCTGGATGCCGCTGTGTGCGGGCAGCTGCTCGCCCCCGACGCGCCGAGTCTGCGCCAGTGGCGCGCCGAACATCCCCAGGCGGTTCGCCTGTGGGACGTGAACAACCCCCACTACACCTTCGATCTGGATACGCCGCAGGACCTGCAGGCGCTGGAGCAGATCCGGTCCTAGAGCCAGTGATCGCGAGGCCAGAATCAAACGACCTGTGAGCTGGGACTCTCATGGTCGTGTAGGCTAGCTTTTTAGCTGTACCCGAGGGCCCCATGCCTGAAACCCCCTCCTCCCCCCGCAAAGACGCCAGCAAGCTCTGGAAACTCCTTTCGGCATCCGACAAAGCCACCGTCGCCCAAGGCATGCAGATCGCCGAGTCCATGGGGGCGCCGATGGATGCTTTGCTCGAAGGGATCTCGGTCAATGAGCGCACCGGCGAGTTGATCCGAAACGCCCGGTTCTCGGGCACGAACGACGCCCAGCCCCAGCTAGATCGGGTGCTGCTGCACCAACTGTCCTTGGCCGAAGCGGGAAGCGCCCTCGGCAAACTCCGAGCCCAGGTCCGAAAGATCGTCATCGCGGGCGGCGAGATTCCGATCCTTCGCGGTTTTGACGGCCTGGAGGCGCTCGAGATCACCCTG
>CANGSD010000272.1 GCA_947455875.1 Comamonadaceae bacterium | reverse complement strand
GCAGCGCCTGTCCCATGGTCTTAGCACGCTGCGCATAGACCTTACGCACTTCTTCGAGTCGGGCGGGCATGCGGCCCGACTTCAGGTACTCGGCGGCGGTGGCTTGCGCGAACGTGCTGGTGTGCGCGTCGCTAAATTGCTTGCACATGGTGGCCCGCGCCAGCAATTCAGGTTGCGCCACCATCCAGCCCACACGCAGACCCGGACTGAGCACCTTGCTCAGACTGCCGCAGTAGGCGACGAGGTCACGGCTACCCGGCACTTCATGGGACAACGCAAGGAGACTGGGCGGCGGCGCATCACCAAAATACAGATCGCCATAAGGATCGTCTTCCACGATCAGCACCTGGTGCTTGACCGCCAACGCCAGGATCTTGCGCCGACGCTCCAGCGACAGCATCGCGCCACTGGGGTTGCCGAAGGAGGGAATCAGGTAGACGAACTTCGGTCGGTGCTCGGTGATGAGGGCCTCCAGGCGATCCACCTGCACGCCCTGCGCGTCGATGGGCGCGGCGATGACTTGCGCGCCATAGAGGCGAAAGCACTGGATGGTGGCCAGGAAGGTCGGGCCTTCGACGATGACCTTGTCACCGGGATCTATCAGCGTCTTGCCCACCAGATCCAGCGCCTGCTGGCTGCCGGTGGTGACGATCAACTGGTTGGCGGCGATGTCTGAAACGCCTTTGGACTGGAGGAATGACGCCAACTCGGCGCGCAGCGGCTCGTGGCCTTCGGTGGCGCCGTATTGCAAGGCAGCACCGGGGTTGTCGATCAGCGCCTTCTGGCTGGACTCGCCCAGACCCGCGACATCAAAGAGCGCGCTGTCGGGAAAGCCACCGGCGAAGCTGATGATGCCGGGCTTGCCCAGAAGCTTGAACAGTTCTCGGATGGCGGAGGTTTCGACGTTCTGGAGGCGGGCGGCGAAGGGCAAGGACATGGCAGCGGGGGTCTGTGAGGGCAAATCGGGATGGTAGCGAAGTCGAAACCTAGAACCCTGCCACCAGGCCATCGCGCCGCGAATCGCTGGCGCAGACATAGCCTTCGACCTTCGGATCGCCCGCGCGCCAAATGAACTGGCCGGCGCCAAAGTCCTGGTAGTTGTCGTTGATCACCCCCACCCGGTGACCCCGATCGGTCAGCCCCTGCACGGTGAGCGGGTTCATCTGCTGTTCGACGTTGATCTCCAGGCCCGCGTTGTAGCGCCAGCGCGGGGCGTCGCAGGCGGCCTGCGGGTGCTGGGCGTAATCGACCATGCGCACCAGCGTCTGCATATGACCCTGCGGCTGCATATTGGCGCCCATCACGCCGTAGCTCATGACCGGCTGGCCGTTCTTGGTGAGGAAGGCCGGGATGATGGTGTGAAACGGCCGCTTGCCTGGCGCCACCTGATTGGGGCCGGCCGCCAGGCTGAAGGCATGGCCGCGGTTATGCAGGCTCACCCCGAACTGCGGCTCGACGCAGCCCGCGCCAAAGCCCAGGTAATTGCTCTGAATGAAGCTGACCATCATGCCGTTCTCGTCGGCCGCGGTCAGGTAGATCGTGCCGCCCTTGACCGGATTGCCCGCGCCGAAATCCTGGGCGCGCTTCATGTCGATCAACTTGGCGCGGCTGGCCAGGTATGCGTCATCCAGCATCTGGGCCGGCGTGACCTGCATGCTCGAAGGCTCGGCCACATAGCGATAGACATCGGCGAAGGCCAGCTTCATGGCCTCGATCTGCACGTGCTGCGAATCGACACCATCGACTGGCAGACCCGCGAGATCAAAGTGTTCGAGGATGCCCAGCGCCATCAGCGCCGAGATGCCCTGGCCATTGGGCGGGATCTCGTGCAGCGTGTAGCCGCGATAGTTCTTGCCAAGAGGCTGTACCCACTCGGGCTGATAGGCCGCCAGGTCACTGGCCTTGAGGCTGCCCCCGTGCTGCGCGGAAAAACGCTCCAGCGCCTGCGCGATCTCGCCGCGGTAGAAGGCTTCGCCGCGCGTCTGCGCAATGGCGCGCAAACCCCGCGCCGCGCCCGGAAACTGAAACAACTCGCCCACCTGGGGTGCTCGGCCCCAAGGCAGAAAACTTTGCGCGAAGCCTGGCAAGCCACCGAGTTCCGGCGTGGCCGCCGCCCACTTTTGCTGCACCACCACCGGCAGCAGGTAGCCCCGCTCGGCGATCTCGATGGCCGGCGCCATCAGGTCGGCAAAAGGCAGCTTGCCAAAGCGCTCGGACATCGCCGCCCACGCCGCTACCGCACCGGGCACGGTCACTGAATCGAAACCGCGCTTAGGCGGCGTCTTGGCGTCGGCTCCGTATTTGCCTTTGAAGTAATCGGTCGTCCAGGCCGCAGGCGCCCGACCCGAGGCATTCAAACCATGCAGCGACTGGCCGTCCCACAGGATCGCGAAGGCATCACTACCCAGTCCATTGCTCACGGGCTCACAGATCGTCATGGCCGCCGCTGCGGCCACCGCAGCGTCCACCGCATTGCCGCCTTGCCAGAGCATGCGCAGCCCCGCCTGGGCTGCCAGCGGATGCGAGGTGGCCACCGCGTTGCGCGCGAATACCGGCAGACGCGCAGTGGGATAGGGGCTGTTGAAATTGAAATGCATGGTCAATCCGAGGGGAGCTTACGCTCGGTGAGGATGGCCCGATTATCCCGGCGCCTGAAAGCCCGAGTGGCCGGCTGCGGCAGGCTGCGGCCCTACACTCACCCGTCATGAAGCCCCAGGCCATCGAATCGTTCTTTGCCACCTTGAAGGCGGCCAACCCCCACCCCGTCACCGAACTCGAATACACCAGCGTGTTCGAGCTGCTCGCGGCGGTGCTGCTGTCGGCTCAGGCCACGGATGTCAGCGTGAACAAGGCCACGCGCAAGCTGTTTCCCATCGCCAATACCCCGCAGGCCCTTCTGGACCTCGGGCTCGAGCGGGTGGAACGTGCGATCCAGACCATTGGCCTGTACCGCACCAAGGCCCGCAACCTGCTGGAGACCTGCCGGATCCTGATCGAGCGCCATGGCGGCGAGGTGCCGAGCACGCGCGAGGCGCTCGAGGCCCTGCCCGGCGTGGGCCGCAAGACGGCCAACGTGGTCCTCAATGTGGCCTTCGGCCAACCCACCATGGCGGTGGACACCCACATCTTTCGTGTGAGCAACCGCACCGGGCTGGCCCGCGGAAAAACCCGCTGGTGGTCGAAAAGGCACTCGAGCGGCGCGTGCCGGCGACCTATGCCGTCGACTCGCACCACTGGCTGATCCT
>CANGSD010000271.1 GCA_947455875.1 Comamonadaceae bacterium | reverse complement strand
GCGCAGGCCAGCACGAACACCGTGTAGAAGCCCGCAAAAGCCAGGCTGCCCTGCGTGCGCCCGAGAATTTCGGGCGCAGGCCAGCACGAACACCGTGTAGAAGCCCGCAAAAGCCAGGCTGCCCTGCGTGCGCCCGAGAATTTCGGCGGCGGTCAGACCCCCGCGCACCGCCAGGCTCATGGTGATCAGGTGCACCAGCACGCACAGCGCCAGCACCATGGCGCTGATACGTTGCCAGTACCAGCGGCGCGCCTGCGCCAGCACCTGGGGATCGAGGGTCACAGCGTTCCTTTCACCGCGGCGCGTGCCACCGTTCGCTTCAGACCGGCGATGCCCAGCGTAGGCGCCAGGCCCTTGGGGCAGCGCTCGGTGCACGAGCCCTGGGTGTGGCAGCTGTGGCAGCCCGCATCACCGGCCACCGCGCGCAGGCGCTCGGTGCGCTCGGTGTCGCGCACGTCATTGACCAGCGTCCAGGCCCGGTTCAGGGCCGCAGGCCCCAGAAACTCAGGGCGCCACTGCACGACGTCGCAGGACGAATAGCACACCGCGCAGCCGATGCACTCGATGCCGGCGTTGGCGGCCTGGCGCTCGGGGCTGTCGGGGCGCACACGGGCGAAGGGGTCGTGGCGCGTCTGATCGCCCTGAAAACGACCGCGTGCCTGGGCCCACTTGTCAAAGAAGGGGCTCATGTCGGTGGCCAGGTCTTTGACCACCGGCAGGTTGGACAGCGGGGCGATCTCCAGCACGCCGTCGTCGCCCAGCACCTTGGCCACATGGGTGCGGCAGGTCCAGCGCGCCTGGCCATTGACTGTCATCGCGCAAGAGCCGCACATGCCCACACGGCAGGCAAATCGGTAAGACAGGGTGGCGTCCAGCACCCGCTGCACGTGGGTGACCACATCCAGCACCGTCTGGTTCTCCTGACGCGGCACGGTGTAGTCGACGAAGCGGCCGCTGTCCTGGGCGCCGGTGCCGCGCCAGATCTTGACCTGCAAGGTGGTGTCGCTCATGGCCGGGGGCTACATCGATTGCGCGAGCAGCGCGCGATAGTCTTCGCGGGTCGCCTCGCGTGGATTGAGCTTGTGGCAGTGGTCGACCATCGCACCGTCGATGATGCGATCGAAGTCGCCCGCCGTCACGCCCAGCGCCGCCAGGCCGGACGGCAGCTTCAGGCGTGCGTTCAGGGCCTGCACCGCCTGGGCCAATTCGAGGCCCTCGTCATCGCAGGTGCCCAGGCCCATGGCGTGGGCCATGCGTTGCAGGCGGCGCTCGCGGCGTACCGAATCGGCCTGTGCGTTAAAGCGGATCACCGCAGGCAGAAACAGCGCGTTGAGGGTGCCGTGGTGCAGCCGGGGGTTCACACCGCCCAGGCTGTGACTGAGGGAGTGCACGCAGCCCAGGCCCTTTTGAAAGGCCAGCGCGCCTTGCATGCTGGCGCTCATCATGTTCCAGCGCGCTTCGTGGTCTTGTCCGTTCTGGGTGGCGCGTTCGATGTGCGCCCACCCGCGCATCAGACCATCCAGGGCGATGCCATCGGCGGGTGGGTTGACCGCATGGGCCATGAAGGCCTCCATGCAGTGGGTGATCGCGTCCATGCCGGTGGCGGCGGTCAGGGCGGGCGGCAAGCCTAGGGTGAGGTCCGGGTCGAGCACCGCTGCACGCGGCATCAGGTGCCAGGAATGAAAGCCCAGCTTGCGTCCGTCGTCCACGATCACGATGGCGCCACGCGCCACTTCGCTGCCGGTGCCGGCCGTGGTGGGGACCGCGATCAGCGGTAACACCGCCTCGGTGATGCGCGGGCTGCCGCCCTCGATCGTGGCGTAGTGCTTGAGGGGGCCCGCATGGCGCGCCAAGATGGCCACGCCCTTGGCCAGGTCCATGCTGGAGCCGCCGCCCACCGCGATCAGGCCGTCGCAACGCTCTTTTTCCAGCACAGCGAGGGCCGCACGCACGCCCGCCTCGGTGGGGTTGCTCTGGGTGCCATCGAAGACCGCATACGGCAGGTCCCCGAGCGCCGCCTCGGCCTTGGCCAGCAGGCCGGCGGCGCGCACGCCCGCATCGGTGACGATCAGCGCGCGGGTGATGCCGATACGTTGGCACTCGGCGGACAGCACGCTGATGGCGCCGAAATCAAGGTGGATGTCGGTCAGGTAGCGGATGAAGGCCATGGGCAAAAGCGTGTGAGTGGCTGGCGGATGCCGGCCTCAACTGCGCAGGATAAACTTTGGCCAGCCCAAGTAAAAGCGAGTCTTTTTCTTACTGAGCCAAAATATTCCTTTATTCACCCCAGGGGAAACCCGCGCATGCCCTCGATCCGAACCCTGCAAACCTTTCTGGCCACGGCCCGTCTGGGCAGCTTCGCGGCGGCCGGTCAGGAGGTGGGTTTGACGTCGGCCGCCGTGGGCTTGCAAATCCGCGCGCTCGAAGAAGAACTGGGCGTGGCCTTGTTTGACCGCAGTGCGCGCGCGGCGGTCTTGAACACCGAGGGGCGTCAGCGCGTGCCCGTGATCAAGGAGCTGGTCGAGCGCTGGCAGCAGCTGCAGGTGCAACCGGGGCAGGGCGAGTTAGGCGGCACCGTGGTGATGGGGGCGCTGGTGTCGGCGCTGATGGGGGCTTTCGCCGACGCGCTATGGAAGCTCAAACGCCAGCACCCGGGCCTGGAGGTCACGCTGCTCGCGGGCCAGTCGGCCGATTTCATGACGCGCGTGGAGCGTGGCGAGCTCGATGCTGCGGTGGTGACGCAGTCACCGACGCGCCTGACCGCGTCACTCGTGTGGACGCCGCTTTACACCGAGCCCATGGTGCTGATCGTGCCCACGCGTGCGCACTTTGTGCTGCCGGCCTCGCCGCTGCAGATGCTGACCCAGTGCCCCTTCATGCGTTTTGACCGTCGAACCTGGACGGGCCATCTGGTCAACGAGGTGCTGGCGCAATGCCGGGCGGACGTGGTCGAAGGGCTGGAGCTCAATTCAGTGGAGGCGATCGTCGAGCTGGTGCGTCAGGGCTTTGGGATTTCCATCGTGCCGCAGCTGGCCAATCTGGCCTGGCGCCGCGACAAGGCGCTGCGCGTCGTGCCGCTGCCGCGGGTGAACGTGGAGCGCCATGTGGGGCTGCTGGAGCGGCGCCAGCATGGGCGCGAGACGTTCACCCAGGTGCTCAAGGACCACTTCGGGGCGCGCAGAGTGCGCGTACGCTGAGGCTCCCTCAGATTCGCATCGCCTGCTGCGGGGATCGGCCAGCGCGCCGG
>CANGSD010000270.1 GCA_947455875.1 Comamonadaceae bacterium | reverse complement strand
TAAGGAGTACGCAAAGTGGCAGAAGAAGTCGTCGAAGCAGAAGAGAGCAAACCGAAAAGTCCCATCCTGATGATCATCGTCGCAGGCGTGGTGCTGCTGGTGCTGCTGGTCGCAGCCGTCGGCGGCACCTTGTTCGCCACCGGCTTCTTTGACAGCAAGGACAAGAAAGCCGCCGCCGCGGCCCTGGCCGCACTCGAAGCCGCCAACAAGGAGGGCAAGGGTGGCGAGGGCGAAGGCAAAGACGGTAAGGGCGCCGAAGCCAAGGGCGGCAAGGACGACGGCCAGGGCAAGCCCGCCGCCGCCGGTGCCAGCGCGCCCAAGCCGGTGTCCAAGACGTCTGCCGAGATGCAGCGCTTCGAATACCGCTACCACGAGATGGACAAAGACATGGTGGCCAATCTGTCCGGATCCAAGAAGGTCATGCAGATCAAGGTCGCCCTGATGACCCGCTATGACGACCGCGTCATTGCCAACGTCAAGAAGCACGAGTTCGCCTTGCGATCCGTCACCCTGGACGTGATGCGCCAGACCAAGGCCGAAGAGATTGACCAGCCGGACTTTCGCAAGCGCCTGGCCGAGAAGATCCGTGACGAGATGAACGCGACGCTGCAGAAGTTCGAAGACTTTGGCGGCATCGAAGAAATCATGTTCACGAACTTCATCGTCCAGTAACTGCGTCCGACCCGCAACGCACTTCAGGCAAGCGCCCCATGGCCACCCAGCCCCTGCTGTCCCCCGAGGAACTCGCTGCGCTCACGGAATCCGTGCGCACGACGCCGACCGAAGGCGACGGCTACAACACCGGCCTGTCCGTTCAGCGCCATGACCTGGCCGCAGAGGACAGCAGCCTCGGCGTGAACCTCGTGTCCATCGACATGGTCAACGAGCGCTTCATCCGACTGTTCCGACTGGGCATGCTCGAGGTGCTGCGCGTGAGCCCGCGTATCAACCCGACGCGTGCACAGATCATGCGTTTCGGTGATTACCTGAAAGATCTGCGCGCGCCTTTGTCCGTCAACATCCTGCGGGTCAACCCGCTGCGCGGCTACTCGATGGCCGTGATCGAGCCGGCCGTGATCTTCAGCTCGCTCGATAGTTTTTTTGGTGGCTTCGGCCGCGGTGTGGGCCAACTGCCCCCGGGCCGCCTGTTCACACCCACCGAGACGCGGATCGTCAAGTTGATCCTGCAGATCCTGTTTCGCTCCTTCAAGGAAGCCTGGGGTCCCCTCACCCCGATCGAATTCGAGCATGTGAGCTCGGAGATCAATCCGCAGTTCGCCCAGATCGCCGACGAGAACGACCTGGTCGTCCTCAGTCGCTTCGAGGCCGAATCCAGCACCGCCAGCGCCGGCTTCATCGACATGGTCATCCCCTACATGTCGCTCAAGCCGATTCGCGACCTGCTTCGCAGCCGCCTGCAAAGTGGCGATGGCAACGAAGAATCCGACAAGATCTGGCGCGACCAACTGGCCTATGCCGTGCAGGACGCCAGCGTCGAGGCTCAGGTGTCACTGGGCAAGCTGGAGATCAGCATGGCCGAACTGCAAAGCCTGCAGGTCGGTGACACGCTGCCATTTCGCAAGCCCGACCACGCCCGCATGACGGTCGGCGACAAGCCGGTGTTCGATGTGGAAGTGGGATCTCTCGGCAACAACGCAGCCGTGATGATGGTCAAGCCCGTCGCACCCGCCCCCAGCGTCTCCGAACGCTGACCCGATTTCCCTGAAGGACGATGCCATGAGCACCACCCCCGAAGACACCGCTGTCGCCGAAACCGGCGACCCCAGCAAGCAGATCCATCCGGACGTGCTGCAAAACATCCCGGTCACCTTGTCCGTGGAAGTGGGCCGCGCGACGATCAAGATCCGCGACCTGATGCGCCTGACGCAGGGCAGCGTGGTCGAACTCGATCGCATCGCCGGCGAGCCGCTGAATCTGCTCGTGAACAACACCATCGTCGCCCAGGGCGAGGTGGTGCTGGTCAACGAGCGCTATGGCATTCGCCTGACCCGCGTGGTCCCCGCCAACGAGCGGCTCGAGTCGCTCTAACCGCCTGACCATCATGAATGCATCTTGGGGCAGCATCGTGCAGTACCTCCTGAGCTTCGCGCTGGTCGTGGGCTTGCTGCTCGGGCTGTTGTGGGCGATCAAGCGCTTGCAGCTGTCTTCGACCTTCACCCGGCGCGAGCAGCGCCTGCGGGTAGTCGAGACGCTGGCTCTGGGTGCGCGCATGAAGATCGCCCTGGTGCGCTGCGACGGCCGCGAGGTGCTCGTGGGCATCACCCCGGCGCAGATCACGCCCCTGGGCACCTGGCGCGCCGCCGACGCGGGCGCGCCGCTGCCGCCGCAAGGTCCCGCCACGTTCCCGCCGGAGCCTGACCTGTGACCGCTCGCCTCGCTCGCCTGTTGCCGGTGATCGTGCTGGTGGCGTTCGCCGCCCTGCCCGCACTGGGATGGGCCGCGCCCGCCGCCGGTCTGCCAGGCATCAACGTGACCCAGACCCCGCAGGGCCAGCAATACAGCCTGAGCCTGCAGCTGCTGGCGCTCATGACGTCGCTGACGCTGCTGCCCTCGGCGCTGCTGATGTTGACGGCCTTCGTGCGCATCATCATCGTGCTGTCCATCCTGCGCCAGGCGCTGGGCACCGGACAGACCCCCCCCAACCTGGTCCTCACCGGACTGGCCCTGTTCCTCACGCTCTTCGTGATGTCCCCCATCTTCGAAGAGGTCTATCGCACCGCCCTGGTCCCCTACATGGACGGCAAGATGGCGTTCGAGCAAGCGCTGGGCGCGGCCGAACAACCCGTGCGCGCCTTCCTGCTCAAACAAACCCGTGAAGACGACATCGCCCTCTTCATGGAAATTTCGCGCAAGGGCGCCGTCGCCACGCCCGGCGAGATTCCGTTCATGACCCTGGTGCCGGCCTTTCTGACCTCCGAGCTCAAAAGCGCCTTCACCATCGGTTTCCTGATCTACATCCCCTTCCTGGTGATCGACCTGATCGTGGCCAGCGTGCTCATGTCCATGGGCATGATGATGCTGTCGCCCATGATGATTTCCATGCCGTTCAAGCTGATGCTGTTCGTGCTGGTCGATGGCTGGGCCCTGATCATAGGTTCGCTGGCATCCAGTTTCGTGATGCCCTAGCCCTCATACGCACAACGGAGTCAAGCAATGGATTCAGCCATGGTCGTGGATATCGGGCGGCAAGCCGTGTGGGCGACGCTCCTGGTCAGCGCACCCCTTCTGGGCGTG
>CANGSD010000269.1 GCA_947455875.1 Comamonadaceae bacterium | reverse complement strand
TGCGGTCGCAGCCATCTGCCCCGAGCCCTTGAAGGTATGACGATGCCACGCGTCGGCGTTCTCGGCGGTCTGGGCCCTGCGGCCACGGTGGACTTTCTCGACCAGCTGGTCAGGCTCACCCCGGCCCGTTGCGACCAGGACCACCTGCCGGTGCTGGCCGCCTTCCTGCCGCAGGTGCCCGATCGCAGTGCCGCAATCCTGGGGCAGGGGCCGGATCCTTTGCCCGGCCTGTTGGAGGGTATCGCGCTGTTGAACCAGAGCGACGTCGATGTGATCGCCATCCCCTGCAACAGTGCCCACCACTGGCACGCGCAACTCAGTGCGCGATCGAAGGCGCCCATCTTGCACATCGCCCGCGCCTGCGCCCAGCGGCTGCAACTGCCGCCTGGTACGCCGGTCCTGGTACTGGGCACCCGCGGTGTGCAGCGCTCGGACCTGTACCCCCAGGCGCTGCGCGCGGTCGGACTGCAAGGGGTGCAGGCTGACGCCCTGGGCCTGCAAGACGAGGTGGATCGCTGCATCGCGCAGGTCAAGGCCGGCCAGCGTCAGGTGGCCGCCGATGGGTTGATGCAGGTGTTGGCGCAGGCCCGGACGCAGGGCCTGACCTGGGTGATCCTCGGGTGTACCGAATTGCCCGTGGCGGCCCGGGCCTGCGAGCACCTGGGACCGGGCGTCATCGACAGCACGCGTGCGCTGGCCGAGGCGGTGATCGCGCATGTGGGCACTGCGCAGGCCTCCCATGAGGTGGAGGGCCCCCCTTGAGCCACCCGTCGCTGACGTTCTCGCCCGCCTGGCTGCTGATCGCGCTGGTCGCGGGCGCTGCCTTCGGCGCGTGGTCTTCGCTGCCCATGACCTGGATCACGGCGGCGGGGCAGGGCTACATCGCGGTGCTGAACATGGTGGGCTTGCCGCTGATCGTGCTCTCGGTCTGGTCCGGCTTGCGGCAATGGACGGCGCAGCCCGGATCGGCACGGCGGCTGCTGGCCATCACGGCGGGCTCCTTGCTGGCCATGGCCCTGTTCGCCTTGCTCGGCGCCGTGATCGCCACCCTGTGGGCGGCCGGGCGCGGCCTCGCGCTAGACGATGCGCAGGCGCTGGGCCGTCTGGCCTTGCAGGTGGAGCCGCGTGTCGGCGTGGCGCTGTCGCCGCTCGACCCGGACGTCGACGACGCTCCTCCCTGGGACCGCATCGTCCCCGACAACGGGTATCGCGCGCTCGCCTTTGGCACCTTGGCCTCTGCGCTGATCGGGGTGCTGTTTTTCGGTATCGGGCTGGCGGCGCAGTCCAGCGAGCGCCACCGGGCCTTTCTTGCGCTGGCGCAGGGCGTTCAGCGCAGTCTGGAGATCCTGGTCGAGCGGGTCATCCGCCTGCTGCCGATCTTTGCCTTCGCGCTGGCGGCATCGGTGGTGCACACGCTGGGTCGGGACACGATCGTGCGGCTGCAGGGTTTTTTGCTGCCGCTGGTCGTGTCGGTGATGGCGGTGGTCTTCATCGCGGTGATGACCGTGGCGCACCGCGCCTCGACCTCCAGCGCGCGCGTACTGGTCGCCTTGCGTGCGCCGATCGTCGTCGCGCTGTTCTCCAGCGGGCCCGCGGCCGCCGTGCCCCCGCTGATCGACGCCTTGTCCAACCAGCTGGGATTTCGCCGCGACCTGCTGGCGTTGGCGGCGCCCATACTGCCCACGTTTTTGCGGGTGGGCGATGCGGTCTTCTTGGCGGTGCTCACGGTGTTCGTGGCCCACCTGTACGGCAAGACCTTCACGCCGCTGGAGGTCCTGATGGTGGCCGCGGCTTGCGCCGCGATGGCACTGGCCAGCGTGGCGCTGGCCAGTGGCTGGCTGCTGGGTGCTGCGGGCCTGCTGCTGGCCTGGCTGGCGCTGCCGTTCGAAGCCTTGTTGCCGACCTTTGTGGCGCTGGAAGTGCTGACCGCGGGTTTGCGCAATCTGATGTCGGTGCTGATCGTCGCACCGCTGCTCGCGTGGGTCGCGCGCGACCTCCTGTCCCAACTGCCGTCAAGCGTCGACACGCCCACGCCGCAGGCCGTGGCCCGCTACGCACTCGTGCTGCGCGGTCGGCAGGCGCTGGCCTTGGCAACGCTGCTGGGGTTGGCGTTCATCACCGCCTGGCTGGCGGGCGTCGGCGTCGGCCTGCGCACCGGTCAGGACCCCCAGATTCGCCACACCGGCTCGACTCCTTGGACGCTCACGCCATGACCTTCCACTGCGCATTCCCTTGGACGCGTACGGCCCTGATCACCCCGGCGCTGCTTCTGGCCCTGGCGGGGTGCAGCGCCGTCAGCAAGCTCACCGACTCGGTCAAGGCCGCGGGTGCCGATCTGCTGGGCGTCGGCAAGCCGCACGCCCATCCGGCGCCTTGGAAGCGGGTGACCGTGGCGGCCAGCGCCGACGCCAACCAGAACAGCCCGGTGGCCCTGGACCTGGTCTTCGTGCGCGACGCCGCGCTGCTCGAGACCCTGTCGGCGATGCCGGCGGCCAAGTGGTTCGCCACCCGCGACGACACCCGACGCACCTTTCCCGACGCGCTCGGCGTGGTCTCGGTGGAGGTGGTGCCGGGCCAGACCCTGCAGCTGACCGATCCCGCCCAGATCCACCAGCAGGCGCTGGCCATCCTGGCTTTTGCGGCCTATCCCACCCCCGGCGAGCACCGCGAGCGCTTGCAGCCCACCACCGACAGCTACCTCTTGCAGCTCGGACCCAAGGGCTTCAAGGGCGTCGATGTCCATGTCCCGAAATGACCTCCACCATGACCTCACCGTCTGCACCCGCCCATCGCATCCAGTGGCATGAGGGCATGCTGCTGTCGCCCCAGCACTTTCAGCAGGAAAGCGCGCGGGTCGACGATCTCATCGCCTGGCAGCACCTGGCCGTGCAGCCCCTGGCCTGGGGCGTGCGACGACTGGACATCGACGAGGGCCTGCTCACCAACGGAAGGGTGCGGGTGCGGGCGCTGGAGGCGGTGATGCCCGACGGCATGGCCGTGGTCTGGTCGGCGCAGGACGCACAGGGCCAGGACCTCGAGCTCGACCTGAAGCCCTGGGCCGCCCAGCTTGAGCAGGAGGAGGTACCGGTCTACCTCACGATCGGGCGCTCCCGTTCCCTGCGCGCGGTCGGTCAGCCCACCCGCTTTCGCGGTGTACCGGGCGCCTGGGTGGAGGACGAGGTGTCCGAGGCGCTGCCGGTGGACATCCCGCGCGCCGCGCCGAACTTGGCGCTGGCGGCGGGCGCCTTGCCCTCGTCGGGCTTTCTG
>CANGSD010000268.1 GCA_947455875.1 Comamonadaceae bacterium | reverse complement strand
GCTCGATGCCTTCGATGGTGTCGTGCGCCGCGGGCTCTTCGTGCGCGCGATACAGCTCGCGCGCCACCGCGGCATACAGCGTGTCGTTCACGAGCGTGGATTTGCCAGAACCGGAGACGCCGGTCACGCACGTGAGCAGACCCACCGGGATGTCGACGTCCACGCCGTGCAGGTTGTTGCCACGCGCGCCGGTGATGCGCAGGCGTTGGGTCTCGCCGGGCTTGCCGCCTTCGACGGGCAGCCACGCGGTGCGCTGCGGAGGTACGGCAATGCAGCGCGCGCCCGAGAGGTATTGGCCGGTGAGTGAGGCCGTGTCGGCTTGTACCTGCGCCGGTGTGCCTTGGGCCATCACACGTCCACCATGGATGCCAGCACCCGGGCCCATGTCGATCACATGGTCGGCGGCGCGGATCATGTCTTCGTCGTGTTCGACCACCAGCACGCTGTTGCCGATGTCTCGCAGATGCTTGAGCGTGTCGACCAAGCGGTCGTTGTCACGCTGGTGCAGGCCGATGCTGGGTTCGTCCAGCACGTACATCACGCCGGTCAGGCCCGAGCCGATCTGACTGGCCAGGCGTATGCGCTGCGCTTCGCCGCCCGAGAGCGTCTCGGCGCTGCGGTCCAGACTCAGGTAGTTCAGGCCGACGTCATTGAGAAACTTCAGACGATTGCCGATCTCGCGCACCACCTTGTCGGCGATGGCGGCCTTGGCGCCTTCGAGTTGCAGCGATTGGAAATAGGCATGGCAGTCCCGCAGCGTGGCGCGGCTGATGTCGAAGATGGCGCGCGCTTGTTCGCCGTGGCCGATCTTGACGTGGCGCGCTTCGGTGCGCAATCGCGTGCCCTGGCAATCGGGGCAGGGCTGCAGGCTGCGATAGCGGGCGAGTTCTTCGCGCACCGTGGGCGAATCCGTCTCGCGAAAGCGCCGCGCCATATTGGTGAGGATGCCCTCGAAGGGGTGGCGCTTGTTGATCTTCTTGGGCGCAGACTGACCCGATTCGAGCAGGTAGCTGAACTTGATCACGTCCTCGCCCGAGCCATGCAAGATGGCGTGTTGCACCGGGGCGGGCAGGCTCTCGAAGGGCGCGTCCACATCGAAGCCGTAGTGCTTGGCCAGGCACTCGACCAGATTGAAGTAATAGGCGTTGCGTCGGTCCCAGCCCTTGATCGCGCCCGAGGCCAGCGACAGCGACGGGAAGGCGACCACGCGCTGCGGGTCGAAGTATTCGGTATGACCCAGGCCGTCGCAGGTGGGGCAGGCGCCAGCCGGCGAGTTAAAGGAAAACAGGCGCGGCTCGAGCTCGCCGATGGCGTAGTGGCAGATGGGGCAGGCAAAGCGCGCGTTAAACATATGTTCGACGCCGCTGTCCATCTCCAGCACTACGGCGCGGCCCTCGGCCAGGCGCAGGGCGGCCTCGAAGCTTTCGGCCAGGCGCTGCTGCATGTCGTCGCGCACCTTCAGGCGGTCGATCACGACGTCGATGTCGTGCTTCTCGGTCTTTTTCAGCTTGGGCAGGTCGCTAAATTCAATCACTTCGCCGTTGACGCGAAAGCGCACATAGCCCTGGGCCTGCATCTGCGCAAACAGGTCGCCGAACTCGCCCTTGCGATCGCGCGCCACCGGTGCGAGCACCATGATCTTGGTATCGGCCGGCAGGGCCAGCGTGGCATCGACCATCTGCGAGACGGTCTGCGCCGCCAGCGCGTGGCCGTGGGTGGGGCAGTGTGGTGTGCCGGCGCGAGCGAACAGCAGGCGCAGGTAGTCGTGGATCTCGGTGACGATGCCGACCGTGGAGCGCGGGTTGTGGCTGGTGGCTTTTTGCTCGATGGAGATGGCGGGCGAGAGGCCCTCGATCACATCGACATCGGGCTTGTCCATGCGCGCCAGAAACTGGCGGGCATAGGCCGAGAGGCTTTCCACATAACGGCGCTGGCCCTCGGCATAGAGGGTGTCAAAGGCGAGCGAGGACTTGCCCGACCCGGACAGCCCGGTGATCACCACCAGCTGGTTGCGGGGGATGTCCAGGTCGATGTTCTTCAGGTTGTGCGTGCGCGCGCCACGAATCGCGATGCGCTGCGCCGCCAGGGCTGACGCCAGGTACGGGCCGTCGGAGGGTGTGTTCAAGGCAGGGGTGCGTTCAGGACAACCCGACATCATAGGTTGGGGGTCGATTTCTGGCGAGGCGCGTGTTGTGGGGCGGGCGCATGACCGTTCCCAACCGAGCCCAGCTGTGACATACTAGATGTCAATTTAAGTTGACACTTTAGGCTGACATCCCATGGCCGTGCCCTTTCCTTTCTCTGCGATCGTCGCCCAGGACGAGATGAAGCTCGCCATCCTGGCCGTCGCCGTCGATCCGAGCATTGGCGGCGTGCTGGTGTTCGGCGACCGGGGCACCGGCAAGTCCACCGCCGTGCGCGCCCTGGCTGCCTTGCTGCCCCCGATCAAGGTGGCGACGGGCTGCCCCTACGGCTGCGATCCGGCCGCCAGCGCCGGCGTGTGCGAGCAGTGCGCCGCCGCCCCCACCGGCAAGGCCCGAGCGGGCAAGTTGGTGCCGGTGCCGGTGGTCGACCTGCCCTTGGGCGCGACCGAGGACCGCGTGGTCGGCGCGTTGGACCTGGAGCGCGCGCTGTCGCAAGGCGTGAAGTCCTTTGAGCCGGGTCTGCTGGCGCGGGCCAATCGCGGTTTTCTGTATATCGACGAAGTGAACCTGCTGGAGGACCACCTGGTCGATCTCTTGATCGATGTGGCCGCCTCGGGCGAGAACGTGGTCGAACGCGAAGGCCTGTCGGTGCGCCACCCCGCGCGCTTTGTGCTCGTGGGCAGCGGCAACCCGGAGGAGGGCGAGCTGCGTCCGCAGCTGCTCGATCGCTTTGGCTTGTCGGTGGAAGTGAAGACGCCGTCGGATTTGGCCTCGCGCATCGAGGTGGTCAAACGCCGCGACGCCTTCGAGCGTGACCCCGCAGGCTTCGCCGCGCAGTGGCAAGACGAGGACGAGCGCATACGCAAGCAACTGGTGCGCGCGCGCAAGCGCCTGCTCGAGGTCGAGGTGCCCGATGCCGTGCGCGAACAATCCGCGAAGTTGTGCATGGCCCTGGGCACTGACGGTCTGCGCGGTGACCTGACCCTGGTGCGTGCCGCGCGCGCGCTGGCTGCACTCGATGGCGCACGCAAGGTGACCACTGACCACCTGCGCCGCATCGCCGCGCCGGCCCTGCGCCATCGACTGCGCCGCAATCCGCTGGACGACTCCGGATCCACGGTGCGCGTT
>CANGSD010000267.1 GCA_947455875.1 Comamonadaceae bacterium | reverse complement strand
TGGCCTGTGCCGGCCTGCTCACCATGTACTCCTCGGGCTTTGCCAATGGTGAGCGCTTTCTGGACCACGGCCGAAACATTCTGATCGGGGGCTTCATCATGGTCGTGGGGGCGCAAATCCCGCAGTAACGCATGATGACCCTGGCGGTCCCCCTGTATTCCCTGGGCGTGGCGCTCCTGATTGCCGTGGCGCTGTTCGGGCTGACCAAGAAGGGCGCACGTCGATGGCTCAATGTGGGCGTGGTGATCCAGCCCAGCGAGATCCTCAAGATCGCCATGCCGCTGATGCTGGCCTGGTGGTTTCAAAAGCGCGAAGGGCAGCTGCGCCCCTTCGATTTCGCGGTCGCCGGCCTGCTGCTGGTGGTGCCGGTGGGCCTGATCATGAGGCAGCCCGATCTGGGCACCTCGCTGCTGGTGCTGGCCGCGGGCCTGTCGGTGATCTTCTTCGCCGGCCTGCCCCTGAAGCTGATCGTGCCGCCGGCTCTGCTGGCAGTGGTGGGCATCATCTTGCTGATCGTCTTTGAGCCCCAGCTGTGCGTGGATGGCAACCGCTGGCCCGTGTTGCACGATTACCAGCAGCAGCGAATCTGTACGCTGCTCGATCCCACGCGTGACCCCCTGGGCAAGGGCTTTCACATCATCCAGGGGATGATCGCCATCGGCTCGGGCGGTTTCTTCGGCAAGGGCTTCATGCAGGGCACCCAGACCCACCTGGAGTTCATCCCCGAGCGCACCACCGACTTCATCTTCGCCGCCTATTCCGAGGAATTCGGCCTCTTGGGTAATCTGCTGCTGATCGCCGGCTTCGTCTTCCTGATCCTGCGCGGGCTGACCATCGCCATGGAAGCCTCCACACTGTTCGCACGCCTGATGGCAGGTGCCGTGACCACGATCTTCTTCACCTACACCTTCGTGAACATGGGCATGGTCAGTGGCATCCTGCCCGTGGTGGGCGTGCCCCTGCCGTTCATCAGTTACGGTGGCACGGCCATGGTCACGCTGGGCCTGGCCCTGGGCATCCTGATGTCCATCGCCAAAGCCCGCCGCCTGGTGCAGACTTGAGCGCCCAGGACCTGCGGGGGCGCGAGCTGCCCTCTAGAATGGCCTGATGATTTCTCGCGAACCCACCCTCGAACGCCTGGCCATTGCGCAGCGCATGCTGCTCGAACCCTTCGGCCTGGACGAAACCCACCTCTCGCGCGCCCTGTCCGAGATCGCCTCCCACCGGGTAGACGACGCCGACCTGTACTTCCAGTACACGCGCAGCGAAGGCTGGAGCCTGGAAGAGGGCATCGTCAAGACCGGCAGCTTCAGCATCGACCAGGGGGTGGGCGTGCGGGCCGTGAGCGGCGAGAAGACCGCCTTCGCCTATTCCGACGACATCTCCGAGGCCTCGCTGCTCGATGCCGCCCGTACCGTGCGCGCCATCGGCGCGGCCAGCGGCAAGGGCCGCATCAAGGTGCCCGCGCGCAAGGTTGCGGCCAGCCGCGTGCTCTATCCCGGGCTTGATCCCATCGCCAGCCTGGACAGCACGGCCAAGGTCAGCCTCCTGGGCCGGGTCGAGACCCTGGCCCGCGCCAAAGATCCGCGCGTGGTGCAGGTGATGGCGGGCCTGGCCAGCGAATGGGACGTGGTCATGGTGGCCCGCGCCGACGGCACCCTGGCCGCCGACGTGCGTCCTCTGGTGCGCCTGTCGGTCAGCGTCATCGCCGAACAAAATGGCCGCCGTGAGTCGGGCTCGGGCGGCGGCGGTGGTCGATTCGGCCTGGCCTATTTCGACGAGGCGCGCATCGCCAGCTATGTCGACGAAGCGGTCAACGCCGCCCTCACCAACCTCGAATCGCGCCCCGCTCCGGCGGGCGAGATGACCGTGGTCCTGGGCCCGGGCTGGCCCGGCATCTTGCTGCACGAGGCCATCGGCCACGGCCTGGAGGGCGACTTCAACCGCAAAGGCTCCAGCGCTTTTTCCGGTCGCATCGGCAAGCGCGTGGCGGCCAAGGGCGTCACCGTGCTCGATGACGGCACCCTGGCCGACCGCCGGGGCTCGCTCAATATCGACGACGAGGGCCATGCCAGCCAGCGCAATGTCCTGATCGAGGACGGCATCTTGCGTGGCTACATCCAGGACTCGCTCAATGCCCGCCTCATGGGGGTCAAGCCCACCGGCAACGGCCGCCGCGAGAGCTATGCCCATGTGCCCATGCCGCGCATGACCAACACCTACATGCTCGGTGGCGACAAGGCCCCCGAGGAAATCGTCGCCAGCATCAAGAAGGGCTTGTATGCCACCAACTTCGGCGGCGGCCAGGTCGACATCACCTCCGGCAAGTTCGTGTTCTCGGCCAGCGAGGCCTACTGGGTCGAAAACGGCAAGATCCTTTATCCCGTCAAGGGCGCCACGCTGGTGGGCAATGGCCCCGACGCCCTCACGCGCGTGACGATGATCGGCAACGACATGGGCCTGGACCCGGGCGTAGGCACCTGCGGCAAGGAAGGTCAGAGCGTGCCCGTGGGCGTGGGCCAGCCCACCTTGCGCATCGATGGCCTGACGGTCGGTGGCACGGCCTGATCCAGGACTTGTGCTAGATTCCACCCCTATGCATCGCAGCCTTGCTTTCTTTTTTGGCTACTTTTGGTACTTCTCCAGCCCCACCGGCGGCCGAGAGACCTGAGCGCACCCAGAACTGAACGCACACAGGAATCTTCGAAAACCGCCGGTCACCCCGGCGGTTTTTTTATGTCCCATCTCGCTTGATTTGAATCCAGAAAAAGGAGCCCACGATGTCCCCCAAGACCGCCAACGCCAGCGACACCTGGTATGCGCACCCCGTCGACAAGACCAGCCAGACCGACGACCAGCGTATCAAGGACATCACCGTGCTTCCTCCGCCCGAACACCTGATCCGGTTTTTCCCGATCAGTGGCACTCCCACCGAAAAGCTCATCGCCGACACGCGTCGTCGCATCCACGACATCATGGCCGGCAAGGACGACCGCCTGCTGGTCGTGATCGGCCCGTGTTCCATCCATGATCCGGCGGCGGCCCTGGACTACGCCCGCCGCCTGAAGGACCTGCGCACGCAGTACGCCGACACGCTGGAGATCGTGATGCGCGTGTACTTCGAGAAGCCGCGCACCACCGTGGGCTGGAAGGGTCTGATCAACGACCCCTACCTGGACGAGAGCTACCGCATCGACGAGGGCCTGCGCATCGCGCGCCAGTTGCTGATCGAGATCAACCGCCTGGGCCTGCCAGCGGGCAGCGAATTCCTGGACGTGATCTCGCCCCAGTA
>CANGSD010000266.1 GCA_947455875.1 Comamonadaceae bacterium | reverse complement strand
TGCCGGGGCCTTGAGCCCCCTAAAGAGTCGTTCAAGACCAGGACGTTGATAGGTCAGGTGTGGAAGCGCAGTAATGCGTTAAGCTAACTGATACTAATTGCTCGTGCGGCTTGACCCTATAACTTTGATGAAAGACCGCAAGGTCAGATATCAAGGATTTATGCCGGGGATAAAACCCCATGGTCGGCGCAATCAAAAACGATCGAAAGATCAAAGAAAAAGCTGATTCGAAGCTCTATGAATTGGTCGTGTTGACCCAGTCAACATGACAACAAGTTATGCCTGGTGACCATAGCGAGGTGGCCCCACTCCTTCCCATCCCGAACAGGACAGTGAAACGCCTCTGCGCCGATGATAGTGCGGATTCCCGTGTGAAAGTAGGACATCGCCAGGCTCTTACAGCCCTCAAAACCCCCCTCAGATAACACTGAGGGGGGTTTTGTTTTTTTATGGCTTCGTTTAGAAGCGCTGATTGACGGGCTACTTAGAAGCGCGGGCCCTGCGCTTGGCCAGCACCCAGGCGGTGTTCAGGCCCGACAGGACCAAAATGGGCCACAGCAGCGTGGACATCGCCACCCAAAAGGCCCAGGCGCCCTTCTCGCTGATCGACGCGCCCGCCTCAGGCCGGTGCGGACCTTCGCTGAAAAGATGCCGGTTTGAGAAAGTGGCCAGCCCGAAAAAGCAACCAAAGGCCAGAAACGCCATGATGTAGAGGTTCATGCTGTGTCCTATTGAAGTCTGCGTGAATGTCCATCCTGATTGACGCCCAAGGCCGTCAATCAGAAATTACAATTTTATGGGCCGCTTTATCTCTACGAGGCGGGTGACCCTCCCGCCAGAGGTGGAATGCGTCCGGCCGGTCTAAGCGTTCAAAAGCCGGCCGTCTGCCCGAGACGCCGCACCTGACCCCACCAAGTCGTCCGCGAGCGCCTCGACCCAGGACGCCGGGTCTGCGTCGGGCTCCCAGCGCCGTCGGATGATGTCCAGGTAGGCCGTCTGCAGCGCCCACTGGTGAAGGGTCTGGGGTGTGAAGGCCTGAACTTCGAGCAGCTTGAACTTCAGTAAGACCTTGGCGGCGTGGCGCGCATGCTTGGCCGGTGACGCGATGAAGCCCTCCAGTCGCTTGCGGGCCACTGCCAGCGCGCGATCGACCTGTCCGAACACGGCGCCATGCCCCGGGATGATGGAAACCGGGTCTAAGTCTTCGATGAGGTCAAGCGTGCGCCCCACCTCGTCAAAGGCCTGCTCGCCTTCAAGCTCCGGAAAGACCACGCCAAACCCGTTTTCCCACAGTGCATCGGCCGAAATCAGGACCCGAGAACGCGGCTCGAACAGCACGATGGAGTGCGGATCGTGACCCGCCGCCGCATGCACCTGCCAAGCTTGCCCGCCTAAATGCACCACGCTGCCCGGACGCAAGGCCTCATCGACCTGAAAGCGCGGGCAGGTTTGACCGGTGGGCACATAGGTGAGGGCGACGGCGTCCCAGTCACGCACCTGCTGCAGGTGGCCGGGGGGAATCCAGGTGCGCACACCCGGGTGGACCGATTGCAGGGCGGCGTTACCGCCGCAGTGGTCGCTGTGTAAGTGGGTATTGAGCAACAGGTCGAGAGAGCGACCGTTCAAGGCCTGGGCGACCAGGGCCAGCGTTTGCGATGCGTGCGTGTAGTACCCGCTGTCAATCAGGGCGGTGGGCCCATATCCGGTCAGGAGAATGTTGTTGGCAGACAGCCATCCTCGCTCGAAAACCTGGACGCCAGCGGGTAATGCAATCGCGGTGCTCACACCCGCATCCTACTTGCCCGCGCGAAGCTCCCGCCGCAGGATCTTGCCCACGTTGGTCTTGGGCAGCTCGTCGCGGAACTCGATGTACTTCGGAACCTTGTAGCCGGTGAAGTTCTCGCGGCAATAGCGTGCGACATCGTCTTCGGTGAGCAAGGGGTCGTTCTTGACGATAAAGACCTTGATCGATTCGCCCTGCATCGCGTCGGGTACGCCGACCGCCGCACACTCCACCACGCCCGGGCACAGCGAGATCACATTCTCGAGCTCGTTCGGGAAGACATTGAAGCCGCTGACGATGATCATGTCCTTTTTGCGGTCGATGATCTTGGTGTAACCCCGTTCGTCCATGATGCCGATGTCGCCGGTGCGCATGTAGCCATCGGGCGTGAAGGCCTTGGCAGTCTCTTCGGGCTGCTGGTAGTAGCCGGTCATCACGTTGGGACCGCGAATGCAGATCTCGCCGGGCTCACCCAGCGCCAGGCTCTTGCCCTCGTCGTCCTTGATGGCGATGTCGATCCCTGGCAGGGGCAGGCCAATGGAGCCCGAGAACTCGGTAGCGATGACCGGATTGTTGGTGCCGATCGCGCAGGTCTCGCTCATGCCCCAGCCTTCGACCATCGCGCAACCCGTGACCTTTTGCCACTGGCGTGCCGTCCCCTCGGAGGCGGCCATGCCACCCGCTTGCGAGACGCACAGATTGGAAAAGTCGACCGACTTGAACTGCGGGTGCTGTAGCAAGGCGTTGAACAGGGTGTTGACTGCCGGCAGCAGGTGAAAGGGGCGCTGCTTGAGCACCTGAACGAATTTGCCGATGTCGCGCGGATTCGGGATCAGGGTCATGTGCGAACCCCAGCGGATCCCAAGCAGGCACAGCGTGAGCGCGAAGATGTGATACAGCGGCAGCGCCGCGATGCTGTTGGTGCGACTGACGTCGCCGATCTTGCCCAGTGCCGGCGTGAACCACGCCTCGGCCTGCAAGATGGCGGCGACGATGTTGCGATGCGTGAGGACCGCGCCCTTGGACAGGCCGGTGGTGCCGCCGGTGTATTGCAGGAAGGCGATCGAGTCCAGCGTCTGACCGCCTGGGCGCAGGGACAGGGTGGCGCCGCGAGCCAGCGCCTGCTTGAAGGGAGTGACCACCCGATCACCCGTGAGAGGCAACTTGTAGGCCGGCACCATCTTCGCGAGGTGACGCACCGCAAACGTGAGCCAGCGGCCATACCAGAACCCGAGCAGATCGCCCAGGCTGGTGATCACGACCTCGCGCACCTGCGTCTTGTCGATGACATCTGCGAGCGTGTGCGCGAAGTTTTCGAGGATGACGATGGCGGTCGCGCCCGAGTCACGCAGTTGGTGCTCGAGTTCGCGCGCGGTGTACAGGGGGTTGACGTTCACGCAGGTGTAGCCGGCACGCAGGATGGCCGCCATGGTCACCGCGAACTGGGGGAGGTTGGGCAGCATGATGGCCACGCGTGCGCCGGGCTCCAGGCCTCGCGACTGCAAATAC
>CANGSD010000265.1 GCA_947455875.1 Comamonadaceae bacterium | reverse complement strand
GCCTGCAGGATGTTCAAAAGCTTCTTGCGCCCGATGCCCACAAAGCCGTGGCCACCTGATCGGATTACGCGGCCCTTGAAATGCAGTTCGATGTCGTCCCAGTGGTTGAAGGCTTGCTGCACCTCGGCGGCGGTCTGCGGGTCCCACTGGCGCATGTGTTCCATGGTCTGGTCAGAAAAGACCACGCCCCAGCCGAAGGTGTCGTAGGGCTTGTTGCGCTCCACCACCGTGATGTCGTGGTGGCCGCCTAGCTTTTTCATCAAAAGCGCGAAGTACAGGCCCGAGGGGCCACCGCCTATGCAAACGATCTTCATGAGGGAGGTTCCGTTCCGGAGAAGCGAATTGCTTCAAGCCTAAAGTAATTCTCCCATCGGCCCAAGGCCGACGCCTAGGGGCAAACCCGCAATCACGGACAATCTTGACTTAATTCACCGAATCGTTAACTATTGCCCCGTGACGACGCTCAAGACTGCCCCCCGTAAAACGCGCCCGAGCCCGCCCGCTTCGCCGGAGAAGCAGCGCGACGCCGACCGCTCGCAGGCCGCCATCCTGGCCGCTGCGACGCAGGAATTCGCGCAGCACGGCCTCAGTGGCGCGCGCATGGACACGATCGCCGAGAAAGCGCAGCTAAACAAACGTCTGATCTATTACTACTTCCAAGACAAGGACCAGTTGTTTCAGGCGGTGCTGGAGCAGTCCTACCGCCAGATCCGGGAAGAAGAAAAAGCGCTGAACCTCGAGGCCTTGGAGCCCGCCGCCGCCATGCGCGCGCTGGTGGAATTCACCTGGAATTACTACATCGCCCACCCGGAATTCCTCACGCTGCTCAATAGCGCCAACCTGCACCGCGCGCGCCACTTGCAAAACTCGCAGCGCGCCCGCGCCATGAACTCGCCCCTGATCGAACTGCTCGCCGACATCCTGGAGCGCGGTCGCCGGACCGGTCAGTTTCGCGGCGGCATCGACCCCTTGCAGCTGTACGTCTCGATCGCTGGCCTGTCTTACTTCTATTTGTCGAACAACCCCACCCTGTCGGCCATCTTCGGCCGCGATCTGATGTCGCCCAAGGCACGCAGCGAGCGCCTGTCCCATATGGGCGACGTGATCCTAGGGTATGTCCTGAGAAGCTGAGACGCGCGACGCGTTGACACGCCCAGACCCATTCCTAGAATTCACCAGAAAGTTAATTAGAGCGGCGAATCCGTTCCTGGATTTAGCCGCCGCGATCGCATCCCTATCCACAACCGAGGAGACATCTGTGCCGATTCAGTTTCACCGCCGCCACGTCATCACCGCCCTGCTGGCCTCGCTGGCCTGTGCCAGCGGTTACGCCCAAGCCCAGTGGAAGCCCAATAAGCCGATCACGCTGATCGTGCCCTGGGCGCCGGGCGGTTCGACCGACCAGGTCACCCGCGTGTCCGCCGCCGAACTGGAAAAGCATCTGGGCCAGAAAATCGTGATCCAGAACCAGCCCGGCGCCTCGGGCTCGGTCGGCACCAAGAACGCCATGCAGTTCCCGCCCGACGGCTACACCTGGACGGCCGGCGCCGCCAAGGACCTGGGCACCTACCGCGTCTTGGGCATGGTCGACACCTCAATCTCCGACTGGAACGTCTACGTCAACGTCGCCCACGTGGCCGTGGTCGGCGTGAACGCTGACACCCCCTACAAGACCATGACCGAGCTGCTGGCCGCCATGAAGGCGCGCCCGGGGGCGATCTCGGTGGCCACTGCGGGCGTCAACTCAAGCGGCCACTCGGCCATCGAAGCCCTGGCACGCGCCGCGGGCGTCACCTACAAGCACGTGACCTATGACGGCGGTGCGCCGGCGGCTGTGGCGGCCGCGTCTGGCGAAGCCAACCTCACCACGCAGCTGGCCGCCGAACAGACCGACATGATCCGCGCCAAGAAGATCCGTCCGCTGGCCGTGGTCAGCGACAAGCCGCTGGACATCGAAGGCTTTGGCACGGTGCCGCCGCTGTCGCAGTTCATTCCCGGCTTCAAGGATCCGATCAACTACTTCGGCATCTTTGTGCCCAAGGCGGTGCCCGCCGAGGTCAAGGCCACGCTGGATCGCATCTGGAGCACGGAAATGACCAAGAGCACCGCGCTGCGCACGTATGCCCAGTCGCGTGGCGCGATGTTCGCCCCGATGTCGGGTGACGAGGCGCAAAAGGCGGTGATGCCGGCGATCCAGTCGTATGCCTGGACGCAGCACGCTGCAGGCAAGGCCAAGGTCTCGCCCGACACCGTCGGCATTCCCAAGCCCTGACGCCAAAGCCATGAGCCAAGCTTCCGGCAGCCGCACCGACCTCTGGGGCGGTGCGGCCTGGGTGGGCCTGGGGTGCGCCATCCTGGTGGAGTCGCTGCGCATGGACCGCTTCGAGTCCATGGGCGCAACGGTCTACACCTACCCAGGCTTCGTGCCGGGCCTGATTGGCGCTTTGGTGGCGCTGCTCGGGTTGCT
This sequence comes from Comamonadaceae bacterium, assembly GCA_947455875.1. The sequence continues at coordinate 830 of CANGSD010000265.1, read as the reverse complement.
GCTGATGGCACGCGGCTGGCGGGCCCGCGCCCAGACCGCCGACAACGGACCGGTGATGCCCGCGCGCGTGGCCATCGCCTTGCTGCTGTCGCTGGTCTTTTGCCTCGTGCTGCTCACGCGCGCGCACTTCGTCCTGGCCACCGCGCTGTTCGTCGCGACATTCACCTTCCTGTTCGCCGATCCCGCGCAGCCACGCGCACGGCGCCTGGGCGTGGCGAGCCTCAGCGGCGCGATCACGGCGGTGGTGGTGTTCTACGTGTTTCAGGAAATCTTCCTGGTCCGTCTTCCCTAGTGCGCACGCCCTGAGGCCTCCACATGCTTGAAGGATTGCTGGGCCTGTCCCAATCGATTGCCGGCTTCGCCACGCCAGAAATCATCTTCTACGCGCTGGTCTCCTGCCTGGTCGGCGTGATCATGGGCGCGCTGCCCGGGCTCACGGCCACGATGGCGCTGGCCCTCATGACCACGCTGACGCTGAAGCTGCCACCGAACCAGGCGCTCCTGATCTTGATCTGCACCTATGTCGGCGCGATCTATGGTGGATCGCGATCGGCCATCTTGCTCAATATCCCGGGCACGCCGGCGTCTGCCGCCTCGTGCCTGGACGGCTACGCGCTGGCACGCCAAGGCCTGGCCGGACGGGCCATGGGTATTGCCACCACCGGCTCGGTCATGGGCACCTTGATCGGCATGTTCTTCCTGGCGGCCTTCACCCCGGTGCTCGGCGGCATGGCCTTGAAGTTCGGGGCCTACGAGTTCTTCTGGCTGGCGCTGTTTGGCGTGATCATCGCGGGCACGCTCACCGGCAACGACCCGCTCAAGGGCTGGAT
>CANGSD010000264.1 GCA_947455875.1 Comamonadaceae bacterium | reverse complement strand
TCGGCGACGACGTCGAGCACCTTGCGCGGACCCGTGGGGGTGGCGACTTCGCGCTGCGCCTGCACGCGCGTGAATCCGCTGGCGGCCAGCCACTGCTCGCGTTTCTCGGGCGTGGTGCTGGCGGGCAGTTCCACCGGGAAGGTGATGACCAGGCGCGGATCGTTTTCTTGGGTGCGCGCCTTCAATTGCGCGTAAATGGTCTCGGGCGAGTCATGCCGCACAGGCTGTGCGGTCTGACGATCAAAGAGCTGGGCGGCGCGGGCGTAGAGGAGCTTGAGGTGGTCATTGAGCTCGGTCATCGTGCCGACGGTGGATCGCGAGGAGCGCACCGGGTTGGTCTGGTCGATGGCGATGGCCGGTGGCACACCTTCGACGCGGTCGACGGCGGGCTTGTCCATGCGGTCCAGGAACTGGCGGGCGTAGGCCGAGAAGGTCTCGACGTAACGGCGCTGGCCTTCGGCGTACAGGGTGTCGAAGACGAGGCTGGACTTGCCCGATCCGCTGGGGCCGGTGACAACCGTGAGCTCGCCTGTGCGCAGGTCGAGGTCGAGGTTCTTCAGGTTATGTTGCCTGGCGCCGCGGATGCGGATCAATCCCTGGGTCATACGGCCGGTCTTTCTCTATGGGGGCCAAGCATTCTAGGGATCGGGCCGCGCTGAGTGCGGTGCGGGGGGATACGAGTGCTTTCTCTTCTACTTTGCGGGTTTTATGGGATCGGACTTCCCTCTCTCCGACGAGGCGCGCTGCACGGGTGGGGGCGGCAGGCTCCTCCCGACGGTCCGCAGCGCCTTCGCGCGCGGCCCCACGGGGCCCTCCGCCTACCGCCCCCACCCGCGCATCACGCACGCAACGCGTAATGGCTTTGCGCCGGAGCGCTCGCCTCAGGGTCTCCGGCTACATCACGTCTTGATTTCGCGCCGGAGGTTAGCGAGTCGGAGAAGGATCGTCCACGCGCACCCCCAAAAAACGCCCCCATAAAAAAAACCGGCAGGCGCGAAGCCTGCCGGTTCGTGGAGCCGTCACGCAACCGGCCGGAGCCGGTCACGCGCGAGGCGCTCAGGAGATCTTAATGTTCGGGTAGCGAACGTGTTCGACCAGTTCCTGGATCTTCTGGCTGGGTGCGGGGGTCACCAGGCTCACCAGGATGATCACGGCGAAGCCCACGGGCACACCGAACACACCGGCAGAGATCGGCGCAATGCCGTACCAGAGATCGATCGGCGAAGTCACGCCGAACACACCACGCAGCCAGACCTGGTTCATCACCATGTAGTAGGCGGTGATGCTCAGACCGGCGATCATGCCCAGGCAGGCAGCGGGGCCCGTGGCGCGCTTCCAGAAGATGCCCAGAACGAGCGCCGGGAAGAACGAGGCTGCTGCGAACGAGAACGCCGCCGACACCAGGAACAGAATGTCCGCCGGTTTCTGCGCCGCCACGTAGGCTGCTGCCAAGGCCACCACCAGCAAGAGGACCTTCGAGATCGTCACGCGGCGACCCGTGGACGCGTTGGGATCGATCATCTTGTAGTACAGGTCGTGCGACAGCGCGTTGGCGATCGTCAGCAGCAGGCCGTCGGCCGTCGACAGCGCAGCTGCGAGGCCACCTGCCGCCACCAGGCCGGAGATCACGTACGGCAGCCCACCGATTTCGGGGGTGGCCAGCACGATGATGTCGCCGCCGATGCTCATTTCGTTGAGCTGGAAGATGCCGTCCTTGTTGATGTCCGAGATGCTCAGCAACGACGGGTCGACCTTGGCCCACGCCGCGATCCAGGCGGGGAGCTTGTCGAACGGCGTACCGACCAACACGTTGAACACCTCGTACTTGACCAGCACAGCCAGAGCCGGGGCGGTGAAGTACAGCAAGAAGATGAAGAACAGCGACCAGGTCACCGACTCACGGGCTTCTTTCACGCTGGGCGTGGTGTAGTAGCGCATCAGAATGTGCGGCAGGGCAGCGGTACCGACCATCAAGCAGAAGATCAGCGCCAGGAAGTTACGACGCGAGGTGTCGTAGGTTTCCTTGGCCTTGGCATCGCCGTTCGGGTCACCCGCGAACTGCTGCGCATGCTTGGGCATACCGTTGAGCGGGCGCGACTTGGTGTCGGCGCTCGCCTTGGCGGCGGTCCAGGCCTTCTTGGCGGCTTCGGCGTCCTTGGGCAGAGCAGCCAGGGCCTTCTCGGCCGCAGCGATGTCAGCCGCGGGGGCAGAAGCAGCCTTGAGCTCTTCGACCTTCTTGGTCGCGGCTTCCTTGTCGGCGGCCAGTGCGGCTGCCGGATCCTTGAGCTTCTCAGCCAGGGCGGCGGAGCGCTGCGCGAAGATGTCGCGAACTTCCTTTTCCTTGGGATCGTCGGTCAGACGCTTCTCAGCGGCCGTGACTTTCTCCAGCTGGTAGCCGTAGACCGCTTGCGGAACCGGCACGCCGGTCTGCTTGACGGACAGCCAGACCACGGGGATCAGGTAGGCCACGATCAGCACGATGTACTGGGCCACTTGGGTCCAGGTCACCGCACGCATACCGCCCAGGAAGGAGCAGACCAGAATGCCGCCCAGACCCAAGAAGATGCCCAGCTCGAAGGCCACGCCGGTCAGGCGCGACGTGATCAGGCCCACGCCGTAGATCTGCGCCACCACGTACACGAAGGAGCACAGGATGGCGGCGATGATGCCCAGCAGACGGGGCAGGTTGCCGCCGTAGCGCTCACCCAGGAAGTCCGGAATCGTGAACTGGCCGAACTTGCGCAGGTAGGGCGCCAGGAACAGCGCCACTAGGCAGTAGCCACCGGTCCAGCCCATGATGAAGGCCAGGCCGGAGTAGCCGGTCAGGTACAAGGTTCCGGCCATGCCGATGAACGAAGCAGCCGACATCCAGTCGGCGCCGGTGGCCATGCCGTTGTAGACGGCGGGCACGCGGCGGCCGGCCACATAGTATTCGGCCGCATCACTGGTACGGCTCATGAAGCCGATGCCTGCGTACAGGCCGATGGTGGCCAGCAGGAAGATGTAGCCGATCCAGGCACGCGACAGACCCATCTGCTCGAGGATCGCCAGAGCGACCACGAAGATGACGAAGCCGCCGATGTACCAGGTGTAGACCTTGTTCAGGTTCTGCTTGAAGGCTTTATTGGATGCCGCGCTGTTCTCGCCGCCGGCATCATCACCAAACATTCCAGCCATTTCTTATTCCTCCTCGGCGACGCCGTGCTCGATGTCCAGCTTGCCCATGTAGCGGGCATAGAACCAGATGATCAAGCAATACACGATCAACGAACCTTGGGCGCCCATCCAGAAACTGAACGGCCAGCC
>CANGSD010000263.1 GCA_947455875.1 Comamonadaceae bacterium | reverse complement strand
GCGCGTTGCACGTCGGCCTGGATCTGGGCGGGCGAGAGGGTGTCGGGCATGGGGGGTCCGGAATTCGAAAGGGCCAACCCGTATTGGAGCAGGGTTTAGCCGCCCGACCGGGGGCGGGCGTGCGCAGGCGGCGTCAGTCCGGCGAGGACGCCTGCAGCGGGTAGTCCACCTGGTGGCGTGCAATACGCAGTCCCTCGAGCTCGCCTCGCACCCGCAGATGCTCCGGATGCTCGGCGTAATCACGCAGCGCCTGGGCCGATTCGAAATCCGCCAGGAGCACGACATCGCAGGCGTAGTCCACCTCGCTGATGTCGATGCCGACCTCGAGAAGTTGCATGCCCGGGATGCGCCCGCGCAGACCCTCGAAGGCCTGCTTGATCTGGTGGCTCGTCGCGGTGCGCTCGTTGGGCGTGTCGCCGCGCACCCGCCACATGACGATGTGGCGAATCATGGGCGCCGATTCGTGGGACAGGTTCTTGTGCACGTTGGAATCCAGGGCCATGGAAAGCGGCCGATGCCGTGCACTGTATGCGCAGGCAGCCTAGAACAGACCCGCCCGCGGGCGAAAAACTGATTTTCATTCGGGTGCTTGCGGCGCGCCGTCGGCCGCCAGACACTGCCCGTATGCAATCGTTTATCTGCCAACCCCTGCCGATGCGGGTTCGCTTCGAGGCTGGCGCCATGGCCCGTGTGGGCGATGAGTTGCAAGCCCTGGGGCTGCATCGCGCCATCGTGCTGTGCACCCCCGACCAGTCCGAATTGGCCGATCGGGTGGTGACCCTGCTGGGCCCGCGCGCAGCGGGCGTTTACGCCCAGGCGCAGCAGCATGTCCCCCTGGAGACCGCCCGCCAGGCCCAGGCGCTCGCCAAGGCGCTTAGCGCGGACTGCGCGGTGGCCGTGGGTGGCGGCTCCACCATCGGCCTGGGCAAGGCCATTGCGTTGGATTCCGGCTTGCCGGTGGTGGCCATCCCCACCACCTACGCCGGCAGCGAAATGACCTCGATTTACGGGATCACGGAGTCGGGTCTGAAAAAGACCGGCCGCGATGCACGCGTCTTGCCTCGCAGCGTGCTGTATGACCCGGATCTGACCCAATCGCTGCCCGTCGAACTGAGCGTGACCAGCGGCATCAACGCGATCGCGCATGCGGCCGAGGGCCTGTACGCCAGCGATGGCAATCCCATCATCCGCTTGATGGCGCAAGAGGGCATCGCAGCGCTGGGGCGCGCCCTGCCAAGCATCCACCGCGACCCCCAAGACCGACAGGCGCGTCACGACGCGCTGTACGGCGCGTGGCTGTGCGGCGCGGTGCTCGGTAATGTCAGCATGGCCTTGCATCACAAGCTGTGTCACACGCTGGGTGGCAGCTTCAACCTGCCGCACGCGCAGACCCACACCGTGGTGTTGCCGCATGCGCTGGCCTACAACGAAGCCGCAGCCCCCGAGGCCATGCGCGGTATCGCTGCCGCCCTGGGCGGCGAACGCGCGCCTGCAGCGATCTTCGACCTTGCGCGTGACAACGGCGCGCCGGTCTCCTTGCGGGCACTGGGCTTGCGTGAACAAGATCTGGACCGGGCCTGCGATCTGGCTCTGAGCAACCAGTACCCCAACCCACGCGGCCTGGAGCGCGAGGGCATTCGCGCGTTGCTTCAAAACGCCTTCGAGGGCCGCCGTCCAGCGTGATCAGTAGGGCCCGAGGCGGGCCGTCCACTTGCGCTCGTACTGCATCCGGTCGAATTCGCTGACCAGGAAATCGATGAAGGTGCGCACCTTGGCCGAGAGGTGCTTGCGACTGGGGAAGGCCAGGTTCACGGTGAGCCGCGGCAGGTCCCAGTCTTCGAGCAGCGGGATCAGTCGGCCCGCCACGATGTCGTCATAGAGGATGTAGGTCGGCTGGAACAGGATGCCCATGCCGTCCAGGGCCGCCGCGCGCAGGACCTGGCCGTCGGTCGACTCCAGCAGGCCCTTGACCGTCAAGTTCTCGGTTTCTTGCCCGCGGGTGAAACGCAGCTCGTTCGGGTTGTTGGCATGCGTGTAAATGAGCAGGTCATGTTTGCGCAGGTCAGCGGGCGTGCGCGGCGCCGCCCGCTCGGCCAAATAGGACGGGGCAGCGGCCAGGATGCGCCGGGTTTCCGCGAGCCGGCGGATGGTGATGTTGGAGTCGGGCTCGTATTCGCGCGTGCGAATGGCGACGTCGATGTTGTTATCGATGATGTCCAGGTAGCGGTTGGCTACCTCCATGTGCACACGCACTTCGGGGTATTGCCGGGTGTAGGCCTTCAAAAGCGGCGCCACATGCTGCATGGAAAAAGACAGCGAGGCGGTGATGCGCAGCATGCCGGTCGGCCGCACCGACGACGCATTGACCATCGCCTCGGCATCACGCAGGTCGTCCAGGATCTGTCTGGCACGGGCCAGAAATTCCTTGCCTGTCTCGGTCAGGTAGAGCCTGCGCGTGTTGCGTTCAACCAGGCGTGCGCCCAGGCGTTCTTCCATGGCCGCCATGTGGCGACTGACCGCTGCATTGGAAAGATGCAGGGCATCGGCCGCACGGCTGAGGCTGCCGGTCTCGGCGACCTGCACGAACAACTCCATCTCCGTCCAGCGATCCACGGGGTCTCCTCACCGCTTGGTGTGCGTCGGCGCATTTCCGTGCCGAGAAAAACTCATTTACGCCGCTGCTATTTCGCAATTTTCGAAAGCCTCTTAGAGTAGCAGAAACCACTGTCGAGAAGCTATGCGCAACCTCAATCAGGACACCATCACCCAGGCCGTTATCGCCTGTATTTCGAATACCCCGGACGCGCGCCTCAAGGAGGTCCTGACCAGCCTCGTTCAGCACCTGCATGCCTTCGCGCGCGAGGTCAAGCTAACCGATCGCGAGTGGGAGCAGGGCATCGAGTTTCTGACGCGGGTCGGGCACATCACCGACGACAAGCGGCAAGAATTCATTTTGTTGTCCGACACGCTCGGCCTGTCGACGCTGGTCGTGGCGATGAATCACGACAAGCCCGAGGGCTGCACCGAGGCGACGGTGTTCGGGCCTTTCCATGTTCAGGGGGCGCCGCATTACCAGCTGGGCCAGGATATTTCCAATGGGGCGCAGGGCGCCCCTTGTGTCGTACGCGGTGCGGTGCGCAGCATCACGGGCGAGCCCATTGCGGGCGCCACGTTGGAAGTCTGGCAGGCCGACAGTGAAGGGACCTACGACGTCCAGCGGCCCGAGCTCGATCATCACCAGGCGCGTGGCGTGTTGCAGGCCGGACCTGGGGGGCACTATCACTTTCGCAGCATCCTGGCGCAGCCCTATCCCATCCCGCATGACGGGCCGGTG
>CANGSD010000262.1 GCA_947455875.1 Comamonadaceae bacterium | reverse complement strand
TGGTCGGCGAGGACCTGGGGGCTTGAGGGTCAGACGTTGAACAGGAAGTTCATCACGTCGCCGTCCTTGACGACGTACTCCTTGCCTTCGCTGCGCATCTTGCCGTTGTCCTTGGCACCGGTCTCGCCCTTGAACTGGATGTAGTCGTCAAAGGCGATGGTCTGGGCTCGGATGAAGCCGCGTTCGAAATCCCCGTGGATCACGCCAGCCGCCTGCGGTGCGGTGTCGCCGATGCGGATGGTCCAGGCACGCACTTCTTTCACACCCGCAGTGAAGTAGGTCTGCAGCCCCAGCAGGGTGAAGGCGGCGCGGATCAGGCGATTGAGGCCCGGCTCGGTCTGGCCCATTTCTTCGAGAAAGATGGCGCGGTCTTCGTCGCTCATGTCGGCCATGTCGGCTTCCATCTTGGCGCAAATGGCCACCACAGGCGCGTTCTGCGAAGCGGCAAACGCCTCCAGGCGCTGCAGGAAGGGGTTGTTGTCGAAACCGTCGTCGCTCACATTGCCCACGAACATCGCACGCTTGGCGGTGATCAGGCACAGGGGCTTGAGCAGGGCCTGTTCGTCGGACGACAAATCCAGGGTGCGCACCGGCTTGCCCTGATCCAGGACGGCCTGGACCTTGGTCAGGAGCGCAATCAGCTTGGCCGCTTCCTTGTCGCCGCTGCGCGCGAGCTTGGAGGCGCGGTGTTGGGCCTTTTCGACGGTGCCCAGATCGGCCAGGCACAACTCGGTCTGAATCACCTCGATGTCGGCGATCGGATCGACCTTGCCGGCCACGTGAATGACGTTGGGGTCTTCGAAGCAGCGCACCACGTTGACGATGGCGTCGGTCTCGCGAATGTGCGCCAGGAACTGGTTGCCCAGGCCCTCGCCCTTGCTCGCGCCCGCGACCAGGCCAGCGATGTCGACAAATTCGACGATGGCCGGCACCACGCGCTCGGGTTTGACGATGTCGGACAGCTGCGCCAGGCGCGGGTCAGGCACCTCCACGACGCCGGTGTTGGGCTCGATGGTGCAAAACGGATAGTTCTCGGCGGCGATGCCGGCCTTGGTCAGGGCGTTGAACAGGGTCGACTTGCCGACGTTGGGCAGGCCGACGATGCCGCATTTCAAGCTCATGGAAAGTCCTTTGGAGTCACCGCGCCCGGTGCACGCACCACCGTTTGACGGCAGTCGACAGGGGCGGGGGATGATGCGTCGGGTACACCCTCAGGCGCGACGCGCGATGAAAACGCGCGATTGTACCGACGCCCTGGGACCTCAGAGCCGCCGGCTGAACTCGAGCATCACGCCCGAATTACCCAGAAGGTTCAGGCCCGCCCGATAGGGACCGACCTGGTGACCCAGGGTGAAGATCACGGCGGGCGCAACGCCCAGGTGGTTCAGGGGAATCTTGTCGCGGTACTGGCCGCGATAGCCCCACAGCACGCCACCGGTCACCTTGAAGTAGCTCCCGGGCAGGCTGGCGAAATCAAACTTCTGGCCCCAGGGATACAGGTAGGCGGTGGGTTGGCCAAAGGAGTTGCGAAACAGGCCCAGTCCAGCGATCTGTCCGCTTTCGCGCTGACGCTCGAGGCCCACCCCGAACACGGTGCGGTGCTCGTCGCTCTTGGTGAAGTGCAGGGTGTAGGGGGAGGCTGCCATCCAGTGCTGGTCGCCCGGCTTGGCGTCTAGGCGAAAGCCGTCCCACGGATCAAAGGCACCGGGCTGCGCCGCATGCAGTCCAGCTGCGGCGCAACACGCAAAAAACAAAACGATAGATCGGAGCATCACAGTGATCATCTTGATCACAGATGAGCTGGTCAAGCAGAGCCCCTACGGCTAGGCGCAAATGCAACACGACTAAAGCAGTAATTCCAGTCCTGCTGCCCAAGGTCATGCCGCACGCCTCCACTACACTGACGAGCTGATTTTTCCGAAAGATCCTGGTGGAGCGTTTGGCCCCTGAGCCGCCGTCGGCAAGCGGATTCAAGATGCCGGCGCCCGAGGTCGTGGCGCTGGTGGATGCGCCGCGCCCGCCGATCCCGGTGGCCAGCCCCGCGGGCGACGTGATGCTGCTGGTCGAAGCCGCGACCCATCCGCCGCTGGCCCATGTCGCCGAGCCAGTGGTGAGCCTGGCCGGCGTGCGGCTGTCGCCCGCGCGCGGATCGCGCCAGCACCTGCATTACGGCCACCGCCTTTCGTGGGTGCGCCTGACCGACGGCGCGCGCAAGACCCTGGACTCGCCCGAGGACGCGCGCATCAGCCTGCCGCTGTTCTCACCCGAGGGTTCGAGCTTCGCCTTCACGCACGACGCACCCGCGTGCACCGAGCTGTGGCTGGGCGATACCGCCACCGGCGCGCTGCGCCGGGTCGAGGGCGTGCGTGTGAACGACGTGCTGATGGAGCAGCCCCTGGTGTACGCGCACGACGGCCGCACCCTCTGGCTGCCTGCGATCCCGGCGCCACGCGGTGACGCGCCGCCGCCGCCGCCCGCGCCTTGGGGACCCGCGGTGCAAGAGAGCATCGCGCGCAAGTCGCCGGTGGCCACCTACCAGGACCTGCTGCGTGATGCACACGACGAGGCGCTGTTCACGCATTACGCCACCGCGCAATGGACCGCCGTCGATGTAGCGACTGGCGTCGCCCGAAACGTGGGCGCGCCCGGCCTGCTCGACTCGGTGACGCCCTCGCCCGACGGGCGCTATCTGCTGTCCGTGCAGCTGGTACCGCCGTTTTCCTATCGCGTGGGCCACTGGGGTTTTCCGCGCGTGGTAGACGTGTGGTCCGCGCAGGGCGAGCCCGTCGCGCGCATCGCGCAGTTGCCGCTGGCCGACGACACGCCGCGCTTTGGCGTGCGCACCGGCCCCCGCGCGGTGATGTGGCAGGCCGCATCACCGGCTTCGCTGTGTTGGGTGCAGGCGCTGGACGGCGGCGATCCCAAGCGCGCTGCCGAGCACCGTGACGCGCTGTGCACACTGGACGCACCCTTCACCGACGCTGCGCGCGAGCGGATCCGCCTGCCGCATCGGGTGACCGGTTTGCTGTGGACCGCGCAGGCCGGGCAGGCCCTGGTGACCGAACACGATCGCGATCGCCGCTGGCGTATCACCTCGCGTGTGTCATTGCACGATCCGCAGCAGCCCCCGCAGCGGCTGTTCGACCATGGCGACCGCGACGCCTACCAGGACCCGGGTGACTTTGTGCGGCGGCACGCGGGCAGCCGCGCGATCCGGCAAGACGGCGCGCACGCTTGGCTGATCGGGGATGGCGCCACGCCCGAAGGACCGCGCCCTTTCCTGGACCGAATTGACCTCGCGAGCGGCGCGAGCGAACGCGTGTTTCGCAGCGCCGACG
>CANGSD010000261.1 GCA_947455875.1 Comamonadaceae bacterium | reverse complement strand
GCCCCCCCTGACCCCCACCGACCCGCGCTGCGAGCGCGGTGACCGGCGCTATGCCGACCTCGCCCCTGAGCAAGTGCCCCTGACCGAGTGCCTGAAAGACACCGTGGCCCGCGTGCTGCCGTTCTGGAATGAGGCCATCGCCCCGGCGATCCGATCGGGCCAGAGGGTGCTGGTGGCGGCCCACGGCAATTCGATCCGGGCGCGGGTCAAGTACCTCGATGGCCTCTCCGACGAGGACATCGTGGGCCTGAACATCCCCAATGGCATCCCCCTGGTCTACGAGCTCGACGCCGACCTGCGCCCGATCCGGCGCGCCTATCTGGGCGACGCCGAGGCCGCCGCCCGGGCCGCCGCCGCTGCCGGCAACCACGGTAAGGCGTAAAAAACCCCCGGGGCGGGCGGAACCTCGGGCCCGAAACCGCGTCTCACACCCGACGCGGGTGTATATTGCTCACCCGCAGGACAGGCCCCTCCCATGAGTCAGAAACTGAAGATCGCCGGCTGGATTTCCATAGGCGCCCTGGCCGGGGCGCTCACCACCGTCTCGCTGCAGACCGTGGCACGGGGCTCGCTCGCCCCCTTGCCTTTGGAAGAACTGCAGCAGCTGGCGGCTGTCTTCGGCATGATCAAGTCCGACTACGTCGAGCCGGTCGACGAGAAAAAGCTGATCACCGACGCCATCTCCGGCATGGTGGCCAACCTCGATCCGCACTCCCAGTATTTCGACAAGAAGTCCTTCAAGGAATTCCGCGAGGGCACCACGGGCCGCTTCGTCGGCGTGGGCATCGAGATCTCCCAGGAAGACGGCCTGGTCAAGGTGGTCTCGCCTATCGAAGGCTCGCCAGCCTTTCGCGCCGGCCTGGCACCGGGCGACCTGATCACCAAGATCGACGACACCTTCGTCAAGGGTCTGTCCCTCTCTGAGGCCGTCAAGCGCATGCGCGGCGAGCCCAACACGAGGGTCATTCTCACGATCTACCGCAAAGACGAGAACCGCACCTTCCCGGTCACCATCACCCGCGAAGAGATCAAGACCGTGTCCGTCAAAGGCAAGGTCATCGAGCCGGGCTACGCCTGGATCCGCCTGTCGCAGTTCCAGGAGCGCACCGTCGATGACTTCGTGCGCAAGGTCGAAGAGGTCTACAAGGCCGATCCCGCGCTCAAGGGCCTGGTGCTCGACCTGCGCAACGACCCCGGTGGCCTGCTCGATGCGGCAGTGGCCATTTCCGCGGCCTTCCTGCCCGAGGGCGTGAACGTGGTGTCCACCAACGGGCAACTGGCCGAGAGCAAATTCGTCTACAAGGCCGCGCCCGAGTTCTACCAGCGTCGATCTGGCAACGACCCGCTGCGTCGTCTGCCCGCCGCCCTCAAGACCGTGCCGCTGGTGGTCCTGGTCAACGAAGGCTCGGCCTCGGCCAGCGAAATCGTCGCCGGCGCCCTGCAGGATCACAAGCGCGCCACCATCATGGGCAGCCAGACCTTCGGTAAGGGCTCGGTGCAGACCGTTCGCCCGCTGGGGCCCGACACCGGCCTGAAGATCACCACCGCCCGCTACTACACGCCCACGGGCAAGTCCATCCAGGCGCGCGGCATCGTGCCCGACGTGCTGGTCGACGAAAGCGCCGAAGGCAATGTCTTCGCCCTGCTTCGCACGCGCGAGGCCGACCTGGACAAGCACCTGGGCAACGGCCCGGGTGGCAGCGAGGCCAAGGACGCAGCCCGCGAACGCGCCCGCGAGGAAGCCCGCAAGCGCGTCGAAGAAGAATCGCGCAAGCCGGTTGCCGAACGTAGCCGCATGCCCGAATTCGGTAGCGACAAGGACTTCCAGCTCGCACAGGCCCTGAACCAGCTGAAAGGTCGCCCAGTCCTTGTGAGCAAGACGCAGGTGGTCGAGCGCAAGGACGAAAAGAAGGACAACTGAGGCTGCGTGACCGACGACGACCTGCTTCGCTACTCGCGTCACATCCTGCTGGAAGAAATCGGCGTTGAGGGGCAGGAACGCCTGGCCGCAGCGCACGCGGTGGTGATCGGCGCAGGGGGACTGGGCTCGCCCGTGGCCCTCTACCTGGGCAGCGCGGGCCTGGGGCGCATCACCTTGGTCGATGCCGACACCGTCGATGTCACCAACCTGCAGCGGCAGATCGCGCACGCCCAAGACCGTGTGGGCCAGGCCAAGGTCGACTCGGCACGTGAGGCCATTCACGCACTCAATCCCTCGGTGAACGTGCAGGTCGTGGCGCAGCGCGCCGACGCGGCGCTGCTCGACACACTGGTGCCGGGCGCCAGCGTAGTCCTCGATTGCACCGACAACTTCGCCACGCGCCACGCGATCAATGCGGCGTGCGTGCGCCATCGGGTCCCGCTGGTGTCGGGCGCTGCGATCCGCTTCGATGGACAGGTCGCCGTCTACGACTCGCGCGATGGCCAGGCGCCTTGCTATGCCTGCGTGTTTCCGCCGCAGCAGGCGGTGGAAGAAACGCGTTGCGCCACGATGGGCGTGTTCGCACCGCTGGTGGGCGTGATCGGCAGCCTGCAGGCGGCTGAGGCGCTCAAGCTCCTGGCCGGCGCCGGCACGACCTTGACCGGGCGCCTGCTGATGCTCGATGGCCTGCGCATGGAATGGAACGAGATCCGCGTGTCGCGGCAGGCGGCTTGCCCGGTGTGTGGATCGCAGGCGCCACACACGTCTGCGATCTGAAGCCTCAGTCGATCAGTTTGTTCTTGAGGGCGTAGTAGGTGAGGTCGCTATTGGAGGCGAGGCTCATTTTTTCCATCAGACGCGTGCGGTAGGTGCTCACCGTCTTGACCGAGAGCGACAGCGCCCGTGCGATGTCACCCGCCGTCTCGCCCTTGGCCAGCTTGAGAAACACCTGGAACTCGCGCTCGGACAATTGCTCGTGAGGCGCGCCGCCCTCCTTGCGATTGAGTTGCTGCGCGAGCAGTTCGGCCACCGCCGGCGAGATGTAGCGACGACCCAGCGAGATGGTGCGGATCGCGTTGACAATCTCCATCGGCTCGCATTCCTTATTGAGGTAGCCGCTGGCGCCCTGGCGAATCAGGTTCATCGCGTAATGCTCCTCGGGGTAGCCCGAGAGAATCAGGATGCCCACATCGGGCGCCTTGGCGCGGATCATGCCCAGTGCATCGATACCGCTCTGACCGGGCATGGACAGATCCATGACCAGCACGTCCAACTCAGTGGTGCGCACCAGATCGATGGCCTCGCGCCCGGTGGCGGCCTCGCCCACCACCCTCAGGTCCACTTGCTCGGAGAAAAACTGCTTGAGCCCTGAACGCACGATGGCGTGGTCATCCACGATGCCGACTTTGATCATGTC
>CANGSD010000260.1 GCA_947455875.1 Comamonadaceae bacterium | reverse complement strand
TGCTCGCCCGCGACGCCCTGGTGCGCCTGCGTCGTGTGGACGAGGTCTGGCGTCAGGGCGACTTCTACCAGCCGCGCGAACCCGACTTTCGCAGCTGGGGCGGCGAGAAGGCCCCGCTGCCGACCGCCTTTGGTGCGGGCGATGCGGCTGGCTTGGTCGCCTACGCGGCCAACCAACAGGCCTTCGTCGACGCTTTGGGGCGCGAGGACGAGGCCCTGCTGCCCGCGCTGGAAGGCAATGGCAGTGGGCTGCTCGTGCAGCGCTGGCGCGCCATCACCAGCGACCTGGCCCGCTACCGACTCAAGAGCCCGGCCAGCAGCCTGGCGCAGCTCGAGCAGTTCGTGGTGACCACGGCGGCCGATGTCGACCTCTTGAACTGCGCGGACAAGGTCAAGGTCTCGCCGCGCCGTGTCGGCGATGTCTTTGCCGAACGGCTCGTGGCCTTGCAGACGGGGCTGGCCGATCGCTGTCGCGATCTGCGTCAGAGCGAAACCCGCGCTGCCTGGGACCGCTTCGCGCAGGCCTTCAACCGGGAGCTGGCCGGGCGCGCACCGTTTCGCGCGCCCGCGGGTGTGGGCACGGACCGTCCGCCCGCCGACCCCGACGAGTCGGCCGCCGTACTCCAGGCCTTTGAGCGGGCACAGCGCCTGCTGGGTGCGCAGACCGCGATGAGCGAGCCGGTGCGCCGCTTCAGCGAGCAGATGGAGCGGGTGCGCGTGTTCCTGGCGCCGCTGTACCCAGCGCAGCCCGAGGCGGCTGCGGGGTATGACATTGGCGTCGAGTTCCGCGCCAACACGGCCCAAGAGCAGCAGGGTCACACCATCATCGATTGGAGCCTCACGGTAGGTGCCCAGACCCTGCGCGCCCGCGAGCCCGCCCGTGCGCTGCGTTGGGAGCCCGGTATGCCCGTGGAGGTGCGCCTGCGGCTGGCGCGCGACGGCCCGGTCATCCCGCAGTCCGAACTCGGCCAGCCGGCGCTGGCGGTGGAAGACCCGCGCGAGGTGCGTTACCGCTTCAGCGACCCCTGGGCCTTGCTCAGTCTCGTGTCGTCCCAGCGCGAAGCGCAAGGCGCCGCACGCACCGATGCGCGTGCGCAGCTGCTGCGCTTCGAGTTTCCCCTGGCCCCGGCTGGCGTGGCGGCCTCGCTGGCCCCTGAGGCGGCGCGTGCGCGTGTCTACCTGCGCCTGTCCATCAGCCCGGTCGGTAAGCGTGCGCCCTTGCCCTGGCCGGGCAGCTTCCCGGTTCGCGCCCCCGAATGGAGTACCCCGTGACCTTGAGCCCGCCTGTCATGCCCGCCTTGGATGAAGACCTGCAGGCCTTGCTCGCGCCCGTGCCGGGCCCGGACCCCTGTGGCCTCTCGATCCGCGCCGACGCCCTGTTCACCGACATCCGCCTGGCGCGCGAGGAGGACGACCCGAGCTTGCCGATGCGGCAGTGGGAGCGTCCGCTGAAAAAAGCCGATTGGCCCCGCATCGAAGCCGCCTGCACCGAGGCCCTGTGCAGCCGTAGCAAGGACCTGCAGCTGGCGGCCTGGTTGACCGAGTCCTGGACCCGCCAGGACGCGGGCATCGCGGGCCTGGCGCGGGGGCTCGCCCTGTTGCGTGAGTTGGTGGTACAGCACTGGGATGGCGTGTACCCCCGCAGGGATCCGCCGCAGGAGGGGGGCGATTACGAAGGCCGCGTGGCGGTTTTCGAGTGGCTCGATGGCGCCATGGCGCACACGCTGCGCGTGTTTGTTTGTCTCTTCCCGCTGGCCGAGCGCAAGCCGCAACAGCTCACTCTGGCCGACTGGGAGCGCCTGATCGCCGGTGAATTGTCCGGCGCATCACCGGGTTCGGAACCACACGAGAGCGCCACCGGCGACGCGCCCCCCCTGACCCGTGACGACATCCTGACGAACCTCGCCCAGCACCAACCCGAGGTCGTCGCGCTGCGGTGCGAACAGGTGGACGCGGCCCGGGCGAGCCTGCTGGGTTTGACGGCGGCGCTCGACGCTCACCTGGGCGCTGACGCACCGGCCTTGCGCAAGCTGGCGGCCGTGCTGGACAGCTTGGAGCGGGTGTTGACGCAGGTGCGCGCGGCCTTGCCTGTGCGCGCGCCGGGGGGTGGCGGCGCAGGTGAGGCGCGCAGCGAGGTCACGCAGGACCTGCCGGGCGACGCGCATGCGGCGGACGACGCCCACATCGGGGTGCTCCCGCTCGCCCCGCAAGGGCCGGTGGTGGTGGGCACCTGGCAGCACCGCGACGAGGCCTACCGGACCCTGGAGGCGCTGGCCGAGTACCTGGCAACTGTCGAGCCCCACAGCCCCACGCCGTATCTGATTCGACGCGCCGTCAACTGGGGCCGCTTGCCGCTACCCGAGCTCATGGCCGAAATCATGCGGGAGGAGGGCGACCTCAACCGGATGGTGCAGCTGCTGGGACTCAGTCGCTGATCCAGTCCGTCCGGGGATTGGTGCGAAAATGCTACGGCATCGCTTTCTGCCCGTAGCTCAGTTGGATAGAGCAACAGCCTTCTAAGCTGTGGGTCGGGGGTTCGATTCCCTCCGGGCAGGCCAGGCCTTCTTAATTGGCAGAGACCAGAACGCCCGCCGAGATGATGAACTCGGCGGCCGAAAAGATGTCGCCATGCAGCGCTTCCCGGGCCGCGTCGGGCTTGCGCGCGCGCAGGGCCTTGACCATCCGCGCGTGGTGCGACAAGGCCGTGCGCTCCTGCACCCGCGGTGACCCCACCGCAATGTCGTAGTTCAGGATTGGCCCGATGCGCAGCCACATCGCCTCAATGAACTGCATCAACACGGGCATGCGCGCGCCGCGATAGATCGCAAAGTGCAGCTCCTTGTTGAAGGCAATCAGCCGCGCGGGGTCCGGCGTCTTCTGGTTCATCTCGGCCACGAAGCTCTCGTGCCAGGCCTGGATCTGATGAACCTCAACCTCGGTCAGATGGGTCGCCGCCGACGTCGTGGCCAGACCCTCGAGGTTCATGCGTAGCTGGGTGATCTCGCGAAACTGGCTCACCGTCATCTGCGGCACCCGCAGCGTTCGGTTGGGCGCCAGCTCCAGGGCCTGCTCGGCGGTGAGCCGCTGGACGGCCTCGCGCACCGGCATCACGCTCACCCCCAGGGCCTCGGCCATCCCGCGCAGGGAAATCTGCTCGCCAGGCATCAACCGCCCGCTGATCAGAAGGTCCTTGATCTGCTCGTAGACATCCGCGCTGAGCGTCTGTCGTTTGAGCGGGGTGAGTAGCTGCGACGCGGTCATGGGCCAGCCGTGGAAAGGGGGTCAGCGTAACCGGCGCCGGGCCCTCCACCCTCCCGGGTTATCACGGATATCCGATCTGTGATCACAATTTAGGAT
>CANGSD010000259.1 GCA_947455875.1 Comamonadaceae bacterium | reverse complement strand
GTGCTGGCCAAGATCCCTGGCACCGACGGCCAGCTGGTGCCGGGCGTGCAAGGCATCTCGCTGTTCATCGTGCCCAAGAAGCTGGTGGCCAGCGAAGGGCGTCTGACTGGCGAGCGCAATGACGTGGCCCTGGCGGGCCTCAATCACAAGCTCGGATGGCGCGGCACGACCAACACCGTGCTCAATTTCGGCGCGGGCAAGTTCCCGGTGCGGGGGCAGGGCGGCGCGGGCCTGGATGGCGCCGGGTCTGGCGCCGTGGGCTACCTGGTCGGCCAGCCGGGCGAGGGCCTGCGCTGCATGTTCCACATGATGAACGAAGCGCGTATCGGCATCGGCATGGCGGCCACCGCGCTGGGCCTGGCGGGCTACGAGGCCTCGCTGGACTACGCGCGCAATCGGCCGCAGGGGCGCTTGCTGGGGTCCGCGGGTAAAGATCCGGCGCAGCCTCAGGTGCGGATCATCGAACATGCCGACATCAAGCGCATGCTGCTGGCGCAGAAGTCTTACTGCGAAGGCGCGCTGGCGTTGATGCTCTATTGCGCCCGCCTGGTCGACGAACAGCACACGGGGGATGCCGCTGCGGCCGACGAGGCCCGTTTGCTGCTGGAGGTGCTCACGCCGGTGGCCAAGAGCTGGCCCAGTGAATTCTGTCTGGAGGCCAATTCGCTGGCGATTCAGGTGCACGGTGGCTATGGCTACACACGCGACTTCCCGGTCGAACAGTACTGGCGTGACAACCGCCTGAACATGATTCACGAGGGCACTCACGGCATTCAGGCGGCCGATCTGCTCGGACGCAAGGTAACGATGGAAGGCGGGCGCGGCCTGATGCTGCTGGCGGGCCGCATCGACGCCACCATTGCGCAGGCCCTGCAGCACCCTGAATTGGCCGCCCATGCCAACGCACTGGCCGGCGCCTTGCAGCAAGTGGGCGCGGCCACCAAGGCCGCCTGGGCCACCGGTGATGCCGGCCAGGCACTGGCCAATGCCGTGCCCTATATGCAGGCGTTCGGCCACTTGGTGATCGCCTGGACCTGGTTGGACGTGCTGCGGGTCGATCCCGCCCACACGGGCCGCCGCCATGCCGCCCAGTATTTCTTTCACTACGAGTTGCCACGCATCGACGCCTGGCTGCGCGTGGTGGCCCGCCGCGATCGCACCTGTGCGGACATGCCCGAAGACGCGTTCTAACCCACCAACATACAGAGAGACATCCCCATGACCCGCAACGTCACCGACCTGTTCAACCTCCAAGGCAAGACCGCCCTCGTGACCGGCGGCTCGCGCGGTCTGGGCCTGCAGATGGCCCACGCGCTGGGCGAGGCGGGCGCACGGGTGATGCTCACATCGCGCAAGGCGGCCGACCTGGAAGCCGCCGCCGCCGAACTGAAGGCCGCTGGGATCGACGCCCAATGGATCGCCGCCGACTGTGGCCAGGAGGCGGATATCCGCCGTTTGGCCGACGAGACGCTGGCACGCCTGGGGTCGGTCGACATCCTCGTGAACAACGCGGGGGCCACCTGGGGCGCACCGGCCGAAGACCATCCTGTGGCGGCCTGGGACAAGCTGATGAACCTGAACGTGCGGGGCTACTTCATCCTGAGTCAGCACCTGGCCAAGCACTGCATGATCCCGCGCCAATCCGGCCGCATCATCAACATCGCCTCGATCGCCGGCCTGGGTGGCAACCCGCCGCAGTTGCAGATGCTGGCCTACAACACCTCCAAAGGTGCGGTGATCAACTTCACTCGCGCCCTGGCCTGCGAATGGGGTCGCCACAACATCACCGTCAACGCCATCTGCCCGGGCTTCTTCCCCAGCAAGATGACGTATGCCACCTTGGAGCAACTGGGCGCGCAGGAGCTGGCGTCGCACGCGCCGCTGCAGCGCCTGGGCGATGAGGAAGATCTCAAGGGCTTGACCGTGCTGTTCGCATCGGACGCTGGCAAGCACATCACCGGCCAGTGGCTGGCTGTCGATGGCGGCGTGAGCGTCATCACCGGCGGTTGAATTTTTTAGGAGTTGTCATGCCCCAGAACCATCAGATCGTCCTGGACAGCCGGCCTCAGGCCGAGGCGTCCACCGCCAACTTCAAACTTGTCACCGTCGACACGCCGCCCTTGCTGGACGGCCAGGTGCTGGTGCGCCATCACTACCTGAGCCTGGATCCCTACATGCGAGGTCGCATGAACGAGGGAAAGAGCTACGCGCAGCCCCAGCCTCTGGGCCAGGTGATGATCGGTGGCACGGTGGGCGAGGTGGTGGAAAGCCGCCACCCGCGCTTTGCACCCGGCGACAAGGTGGTGGGCATGGGCGGCTGGCAGGAATACAGCGTGACCGATGCCAATCAGCCGGGTCTGCTTCGCAAGGTGGACACGACCCACGTGCCGCTGTCGCATTACCTGGGCGCGGTGGGCATGCCGGGCGTGACCGCTTGGTACGGCCTGTGCAAGATCATTGACCCGAAGCCCGGGCAGACCGTGGTGGTGAGCGCCGCCAGCGGTGCGGTGGGCAGTGCGGTGGGGGCCTTGGCCAAGGCACGCGGCGCGCGTGCGGTCGGCATTGCGGGCGGCGCCGACAAATGCCGCTATGTGACCGAGGAACTGGGCTTTGATGCCTGCATCGACTACAAGGCGCACCCCGATGCCGCCTCGCTGGGCAAGGCCCTGAAGCAAGCCTGCCCGCAAGGCATCGACGGTTACTTCGAGAACGTGGGCGGGCGCATTCTGGACGCGGTGATGCTGCGCATGAACGCATTTGGCCGCATCGCCATGTGCGGGATGATTGCCGGCTACGACGGGCAGCCGATTCCCATGGCGTATCCGCAGCTGATTCTGGTCAGTCGCCTGCGGGTCGAGGGCTTCATCGTGAGCGAGCACATGGAAGTCTGGCCCGAGGCGCTCCAGGAATTGGGCACCTTGGTGGGCACCGGCAAGCTGCGTCCGCGCGAGAGCGTGGCCCAGGGCCTGGCGGCGGCGCCCGAGGCCTTCCTGGGTCTGCTCAAAGGCCGCAACTTCGGCAAGCAGTTGGTGAAACTGGTCTGAGGCAAGGCCTGCGGGCCGGCGGTGGGGCTATGGCACACTCGCGCGTCCTAAAAACGTGTTGAGTGTTCCCCGGCATGCAAAGTATCGTTCGCCAGATCGCCACCGAGATCCAGGTTCAAGAGCACCAAGTGCAGGCGGCCATCAGCCTGCTCGATTCCGGCGCGACGGTGCCCTTCATCGCGCGCTATCGCAAGGAAGCGACCGGCGGCCTGGACGATGTGCATTTGCGCGAGCTCGAATACCGACTGGGCTATCTGCGCGAATTGCACGCGCGGCGCGAGACCATCCTTCAAAGCATCGAAGAACAAGGCAAGCT
>CANGSD010000258.1 GCA_947455875.1 Comamonadaceae bacterium | reverse complement strand
TGAGAACGCGTTCGTGCCGATGAACCTGATCGGCCCAACCGGCCGCGCCGACTACGTGATCTCGGGCGACTGGTCCAAGAAGTCGGCCCAGGAGGCGGCGCATTTCGGTCAGATCCGCATTGCGGCCAATAGCGAAGAAAACGGTCGCTACACCCGCACGCCCGCGCAGTCCGAGTGGAATCTGGATCCGCAGGCGGCCTACGTGCATATGTGCTCCAACGAGACCATCGGTGGCGTCGAGTTTTTCTGGACGCCCGACACCGGCCAGGTGCCACTGGTGGCCGACATGTCCTCCAACATCCTCTCGCGTCCGATCGACGTGAGCCGCTACGGTTTGATCTACGCCGGCGCGCAAAAGAACATCGGCCCCTCAGGCCTGACGGTGGTGATCGTGCGCGAGGACCTGCTGGGGCACGCGCTGCCCATCACCCCTGACGTCTTCAACTACAAGATCCAGGCCGACGCCGACTCCATGTACAACACCCCGCCCACCTACGCGATCTACATCGCCGGGCTGGTGTTCAAGCATGTGAAGGCGCTCGGTGGCCTGCAGGCCATGGAGGCACGCAACCGCGCCAAGGCCAAGCTACTGTATGACACGCTGGATGCCAGCCGTCTGTACAGCAATCCGATCGCACCCGAGGACCGATCGCTGATGAATGTGCCCTTCTGGCTGAAGGACGCTCAGCTCGATGCGGCCTTTCTGGAAGGCGCGCAGACGCGCGGCCTCTTGCAACTCAAAGGCCATCGCATCGTGGGCGGTATGCGGGCGTCCCTCTACAACGCGATGTCGCTCGAGGGCGTGCAGGCCTTGGTGGGCTATCTGAAGGAATTCGAGGCGCAGCACGCCTGATGGCCCAGACGGGCTAGGGTGTTTGTTGCTATTGGGGCATGTCCGCATGCACCATCGCGGCATGACTCACGCCTATGCCCACACCCTGCGTCCCCTGAAGATCGGTACCGCCAAGACCGGTCGGTTCTACTCCCTGCCGGTACTGGCCGAAGAATTCCCGGGCGTCGCCCGCATGCCGGTGTCGCTGCGCATCGTTCTGGAGTCGGTGCTTCGCCATTGCGATGGCGTGAAAGTGACGCCCGAGCATGTGCGCCAGTTGGCGCAATGGGCGCCCAACGCACCGCGCGTGCACGAGATTCCCTTCACCGTGGCGCGCGTGGTGCTTCAGGATTTCACAGGCGTGCCGTTGCTGGCCGATCTGGCCGCCATGCGCAGTGCGGCGGCGCGCCTGGGCCAGCCGCCCGCTGCGATCGAGCCCCTGGTGCCGGTGGATCTGGTGGTGGACCACTCGGTGACGGTGGACCACTACGGCACACGCGACGCCTTGCAAAAGAATATGCGCCTGGAGTTCGAGCGCAATCGCGAGCGCTATGCCTTCATGAAGTGGGGCATGCAGGCCTTTGACACCTTCGGCGTCGTGCCGCCAGGTTTTGGCATCGTGCACCAGGTGAACCTGGAATACCTGGCGCGTGGCGTGCACCGGCGCGCCGACGGCGTCTACTACCCCGACACCCTGGTGGGCACCGACAGCCACACCACCATGATCAACGGCGTGGGCGTGGTGGGCTGGGGGGTGGGCGGCATCGAAGGCGAGGCGGCGATGCTGGGGCAGCCCGTGTACTTTCTCACCCCCGACGTGGTGGGCGTGGCGCTCACAGGCCGGTTGCGCGAAGGCTGCACCGCCACCGATCTGGTGCTGACGGTGACGCAGCTGCTTCGAAGCCACAAGGTAGTGGGCAAGTTCGTCGAGTTCTTTGGCGAGGGCGCGCGCACGCTGTCGGTGCCGGATCGCGCGACGCTGGCCAATATGGCGCCCGAATATGGCGCGACGATGGGTTTCTTCCCGGTGGACGACAAGACACTGGACTATTTCGAGGGCACGGGCCGCAGCCGCGCCGAGGTGGCGGCGCTCGAGGCGTACTTCCGGGCGCAGGATCTGTTTGGCGTGCCGCTGCCGGGGCAGGTGGATTACTCGCAGGTCGTGAAGTTGGACCTGGGCAGCGTGACCCCCAGCCTCGCGGGCCCGAAGCGGCCGCAGGACCGTATCGAGATCGGCAAGGTGGCCCACCAGTTCGAGACGCTTTTGAGCCAGCCCGCGGCCGACAATGGCTTTCATCAACCCGCTGCGACGCTGCACACACGCCATCGCGTGGGGGAGGTGACGATCGGGCATGGCGACGTGCTGATTGCCGCCATCACCAGTTGCACCAACACCTCTAACCCCGGCGTGATGCTGGCCGCAGGCCTGCTGGCCAAGAAGGCGGTGCAGGCGGGTCTGCGCGTGCAGCCTCATATCAAGACCTCACTGGCGCCTGGATCGCGCATCGTCACCGAGTATCTGGCGCAGGCGGGGCTGCTGCCGTATCTGGAGCAACTGGGCTTCACGGTCGCAGGCTACGGCTGCACCACCTGTATCGGCAACTCGGGCGATCTCGCGCCCGAAATCAACGAGGCGATCCTGACCCACGACCTGGTGTGTGCCGCGGTGCTTTCGGGCAACCGCAATTTCGAGGCGCGCATCCACCCCAACCTCAAGGCCAACTTCCTGGCCAGCCCGCCGATGGTGGTGGCCTATGCCCTGGCCGGCACCGTGCTGCGAGACCTCATGACCGAGCCCGTCGGCACGGGACGTGACGGTCAGCCGGTGTGGCTGGGAGACCTCTGGCCCAGCGCCGACGAGGTGCGTGCCCTCATGAAGCATGCGATGAACGGCAAGGCTTACCGCGCCAACTACGAGAAGATTCAGTCTGACCCGGGCCTGCTGTGGGAGCGGATCGAGGGCAGCCAGGGCGCGACCTATGACTGGCCGACCAGCACCTACATCGCGCAGCCACCGTTCTTGGACGATTTCACGCTGGCGCATCCCACCGACGAGGGTTCGGTGGGCGTCAAGGGCGCGCGCATCATGGCGCTGTTTGGCGACTCGATCACCACCGACCACATCTCGCCCGCAGGGTCGATCGCCGAAAGCTCGCCCGCCGGCCAGTGGCTGTTGGCGCGCGGCGTGGAAAAGGCCCGCTTCAACAGCTATGGCGCGCGCCGGGGTCACCATGAGGTGATGGTGCGCGGCACCTTCGCCAACGTCCGCATCCAGAACCTGATGCTGCCGCCGCGAGCCGATGGCGCGCGCGAGCAGGGCGGCTACACCCTGTACCGCGACGACACGGGCGCCGCCCAGAGGATGTCGATCTTCGACGCCGCCCAGCGCTATCAGGCCGAAGGTCGGGCCACGGTGGTCTTTGCTGGTGAGGAATACGGCACCGGCTCATCGCGCGATTGGGCGGCCAAGGGCACGCAGCTTCTGGGCAGACGGGCCGTTATCGCCCGCAGCTTCGCGCGGATCCACCGCAGCAACCTG